>NZ_JBALOW010000005.1:0-20942 GCF_036965085.1 Bacillus sp. JJ1532 | reverse complement strand
AAAACCTGTCCACTAAACCTACTTTTCCAGTCAGCAACCCTCCACAATTTAAATCCTACAGACAGTTTAAATCAAATTCCTTAAGCCATGCAGCACAAGCAGCCGTATCCTTTGCGAAGATTCGATCCTTTGTAATAGACGGAACAATTTTTCTCGCTTCTAAATAAAACGACTTGGTTTTCTCTCCCATTTTTTCATATCCCTTGAATTCCGCTGCCTGGAGCGCACAAATCAACTCAATCGCTAGTACATTGTTCACGTTTTGAATAATTTGATACGCATGTCGCGCAGCAATCGTTCCCATGCTGACGTGATCTTCTTGGTTCGCAGAAGATGGAATCGAATCAACACTAGCAGGATGAGCTAAGGTTTTATTTTCAGAAACTAAAGCAGCCGCACAGTATTGAAGAATCATCGCACCTGATTGGAGTCCTGGTTCCGGGCTTAAAAACGGTGGCAGGTCATTCAGCTGCGGATTTACTAACCTTTCAATCCGGCGTTCAGAAATATTAGCAAGCTCCGCGACTGCAATTTTCATAAAATCCATGGCAAGGGCGATCGGCTGACCATGGAAATTACCACCTGAAAAGATATTTTCCCCTTGGTCAAAAATAAGCGGATTATCTGTTGCTGCATTCATTTCAATCTCAAGCTTCTCTTTCACATAGTCTAATGCTTGCCATGAGGCCCCGTGAACCTGTGGAATGCAACGAATGGAATAAGCATCCTGAACACGAATTTCCCCTTGCTTCGTGATAAGCCCGCTGCCTGATAAATATTCTCTCATTCTCCTAGCTGTCTCTACCTGCTGTTTGTATCCTCTAGCTAAATGAATTTTTTCATCGAAGGCATCAATAATCCCATTTAATCCTTCCATCGTAACAGCTGCAATTAATTCACTTTGGTAGGCAAGCCTTTCCGCTTCTAAATATGCAACAACGCCCATGGCAGTCATTGCCTGTGTTCCATTAATGAGAGCCAAGCCTTCCTTCGCTTCCAATGTTAACGGCTCCAAGCCTTCTTCCATCAGAACCTCCAGTGCAGGTCTTCTTTCCCCTTTGTAAAAAACCTCTCCTTCTCCAACGAGCACTAAAGCTAAATGAGAAAGCGGCGCTAAGTCCCCGCTTGCCCCTAAGGATCCTTGCTGTGGAATAACCGGGTGGATTTCTCTGTTCACAAGCTCGAGCAATCTTTCAATAACAACGGGTCTTGCTCCTGAAAAGCCTTTTAACAATGCATTTGCTCTAAATAGGAGCATGGCACGTGAGACAGACTCAGGAAATGGCTCTCCAACTCCACAGGCATGTGAACGAATCAGATTAAGCTGCAGATCCTTTACATCCTTCTGATCAATAAGCACATCACTAAACTTTCCAAATCCTGTAGTGATTCCATAAATCACTTTTTCTTCCTCCACAATCCGCTTCACAGCATCATGACTTTCCTTGACGGCAACCATACTTTCTTTCGATGGCTCTACCTTTTCCTTTTCAAATATAACCCTTCTTGCTTCCTCTAAAGTTAAAGTGTTTCCTGTTAAAATTACCATGTCCTTCCTCCTCGGTTCGTTGTTAACTTCCTTTAATGTTAAAGTCTTATCAGATAAAACAACCATTTTTCTCCTCCTCAGTACATTAGTGAGATAAAGAAAAGGCTGTACTTCAAACAAGCGTTTGAAATACAGCCTTTTTATCGAATGTAAAAAATAATTTCCTATTACGCATCATCATGATCATTCCCATTTCAAAAATTTTGCGAATATAACTAATTGTATGTTCAGCAAGAGGGGTATGTCAACGAATAATTTACAAATTTTAACAAATTAAATTGTTAGATTGTTAGTGTAGTAAAGGAATACGGTGACAGATTTATTATCCCTCTAACTGGATTCCCTGATATGGAAATATTATTACATTGATGAGGTTTTAAAAAGCAGATTAATATAAACGTTGTAATATATTTTAAAGAAAGAAGGAGCAACGAGAGTGACAAAAACAATATTCAGAATTTTTTCCATACTTTTCATCATTGCTGCTGCAACAATGCCACAGTTTGCCTCTGCACAAGCAGAAGTGGTTTCTTTTAATCTCTCGTCAAATACAGTTGCATTTCAAGGCAGAAGTGTTCCTGGTTATGTAACAGTTGACTTGAAAACGAATGAGCCAACACGCGGATACCTAAGGGTAGAAGGGAATGGTCGCCAAGCAACAATTAATCTCTCTTCATTTGAGTACAAAACAACTCACAAGATCGACTGGGTTCCATGGGACGATCTGAAGAAGGAACCACTGCCGGCAGGAGAATACCAGATTAAAGCGAACTTGTCGGATAGAGATTTAAACCAAATGGTCGGATACCCGCTTGGAAAATTAATCGTTGTATCAGAACCTAATCCGAAACCGCTGTTTGATCAAGTTTCTATCAGTCCAAGTGATTTTTCACCTAAATACGGGAAATCTTCTGAAGCAGTACAAATTCAATATAATCTTAACCGCCCAGCAGAAGTTCAGCTCAGCATTCAGAAGAATGGAGACGAAATTTTTGCAGGCAATAAAATGAAGCTAACACCTAGCAGTCAAACTTTCATTTGGAACGGCACAGATAAGTCCGGCAGAATTGTAGCTGATGGTGAATATAATGTTGTTTTTAAGACTATCGAAACAGCCTACAATAATCCTGAAACGAAACAGCGTTCTGAAAAAACTGGAATCATTACTATTAAAGACGGCGATTATGATATTCCTCAATGGAGATTGAAGGAATTAGTTACTCAGGCCTCATTTAAAAATTCCGTAATCACACCTGATGGCGACGGCGTAAATGATTTAGCAGAAGGCCAATTTACTCTTACTGAACCTGCAAAAGTTTCCGTCTATATTGCAAATGCCGCAGGTGCACATGTGAAAAATGTAATGACCGAACAGGCTCTACAACCAGGTGTGCATACTTTTAACTGGGATGGAACTGACATGATGGGCGGGAAAGTTCCGAACGGGAATTTTACCATTAAATTGCTAGTCATTGAAGGTGCAAATTTAGGTTATATTTCCTTCCCTAATTCAATTTTGAGAGTTGAAGGCGGCTATGAGTTTAAAATTTTGCAACCGCAAAAAAATGTTCGTGTCATCAGCGAAAAAGCAAATATGTCTATTGATCCAATGGGACAAGGCTATATAGCGCAAAAAGGCGACATCTTCCCGCTTCTTTCTGAAACCATTGTAAATAATCAATATGAGGTACTAGTAAAAGAAGGTGTATCTGGAAGAATCAATGTGAACGATGTTGAATTTGTTTCCGAGTCACCTTCCCAGCAAAATACGACGGACTATATAGTACAGTCAGGCGATACATTATGGAAAGTTGCTGAGAAACACAAAACAACCGTTGCAGAAATCATCAAATTAAACCAATTAGATCCGAATAAGTATTTATCCGTGGGGCAGACATTAAAGGTTCCAAACGTGACGCCAGAACCGGTTCCGCCGTCTGAGCAGACGATTCATATCGTACAATCCGGTGATACGCTCTGGAAAATTACTCAGAAATACAATGTTACTGCTCAATCAATCGTTGTAGCCAATAAGCTTGACCCGAATCATTATCTTTCAATCGGACAGAAACTAGTTATTCCAGTGGCTAGTCCTTCTCCACAGCCATCAACTACTTACAAGGTACAATCAGGGGATACTTTATGGAAGATTTCCCAAAAGTTTGGAACTACAATTGATGCGATTGTTGCAGCAAACAAGCTCGATCCTGCAAAGCATTTATTTATCGGTCAATCTTTGGAAATTCCAGTAAAATCTCCAGTTATTGAGCCCGTTATTCATACTGTACAGTCTGGGGATACTCTGTGGAAAATAGCTCAAAAATATAGTACATCTGTGGATACAATCGTTAAAGCTAACCAGCTTGACCCAGCAAAATACCTTGAAATCGGGCAAAAGCTTATAATAAGATAGAGATCCGCTTAACAAAGGGATGACAGTGCCTTTGGCATAGTGTTTAATCATTTTTTTTACTATAAACAACGAATAAAAAAGAAAGAGCGTGTTTTGAAAAAATCGAAACACGCTCTTTCTATATTCAATTGAATCATTCTTTTTAAAAATTTGCAGCAATATAACCTTATTTCAAAACAAGATTAATCAAATTTTAACCCTTTTAATGCTTCCGCCAGTGCATTATTCAATGGTTCTTCATCTTTTTGCTGGTTTTTCAAATACTTTTGGACAGTACGTTTATCCACTTTGCCTTTTGATTCTTTTTTGCGGCGTGCCTCGAAAGCAGATAATTTTTCTCGATATCCACATTTACATACGAAGATTTGACCATCACCTTCGCCGCGCAGCTCAAGTTTTTTGTGGCATTGCGGGCAGCGGGCGTTCGTAACACGTGAAACATTTTTACGATGTCCACATTCTCGGTCTTGGCATACGAGCATTTTGCCTTTTTTGCCGTTTACTTCAAGCATCGGTTTTCCACAGTCTGGACAGGATTTTGTGGAAATGTTGTCGTGCTTGTATTTTTTATTGCTAGCTTTAATTTCAGTAACGATTTCTTTTGTGTAGTTTTTCATTTCGCTGATAAATACATCTTTTTTCAGCTTGCCATGGGCAATTTGCTCAAGTTTTTGCTCCCATTCTGCTGTCAAAGCAGGGGATTTCAGTTCATCAGGAACTAGATCCAGCAGTTGACGGCCCTTTGAAGTAAGATGAATGTCCTTATCACGCTTTTCAATCAGGAATGAGTTAAATAACTTATCAATAATGTCAGCCCGTGTTGCAACTGTTCCTAATCCGCCTGTTGATTTTAATGTATCTGCCAATTTCTTATTCTGCGTATCCATATACTTCGCTGGATTTTCCATTGCCGAAAGTAATGTCGCCTCATTAAAGCGCGCAGGTGGTTTTGTTTGACCAGACGTTTGTGCGATTAGTTTTACGTTTAATGTATCGCCTTTTTCGATGCGGGGTAAAATTTGTTCTTTTAAATCATCTACAGCTTCTTCATCATCGTAGCGGTTTTCGTATACTTCTTTCCAGCCTGCTGATAAAATTGTTTTTCCTCTGGCTACAAAGTTTTCCTCGCCGATTTTCGCACGAAGCGTAAGTTGTTCGTATTCAAATGCCGGAAAAAGGACCGCCAAAAACCGCTTTACAACTAAGTCATAAATTTTCCGTTCTTTATCATTGAAGGCTGAGAAGTTTACATAGCTTTCTGTTGGAATGATGGCATGGTGATCAGATACCTTGCTGTCATCCACAAATGCTTTCGAAGTTTTAATCGGTTTGCTTAAAATCTTATGAGCTAATGATCGATATTCTCCTGCTCCACAAGCCTTTAATCGTTCTGGAAGCGTCCCGACAATATCCGAAGAGATAAAACGTGAATCCGTTCTAGGATACGTTAAAACCTTATGCTGCTCATACAGCTTTTGCATAATGTTTAATGTTTCCTTTGCAGAGTAGCCAAAAATTTTATTCGCATCACGCTGTAATTCCGTTAAGTCATATAGACCTGGTGAGAATGATTTCTTCGGCTTTTTTTCAATTTCTGTTACTATTGCATTTTGTTTGCCTAATTTCCCTACAATCCCATCCATTTTCTCTTTATCAAAGCTGCGGCTATTCCCTTTTGCATCTTGCCAAGTCAGTTTTAATTGGTCTGTCGTTTGGGCTTCGATGCCGTAATAGGTTTGTGCTTTGAAATCTTTAATTTCATCCTCACGAGCTGCAATGATGGCAACAGTAGGTGTTTGAACACGGCCGCAGTTTAGCTGGGCATTGAATCTAGTTGTTAAGGCGCGCGTTGCATTAAGACCGATATACCAGTCAGCTTCTGAACGTGCGACAGCAGATGCATATAAATTCTCATAAGCCTTACCCGGCTTCAAATTAGCAAAACCGTCTTTTATCGCTTTATCTGTAACAGATGAAATCCATAGCCGTTTAATCGGTTTATTATCCTTTACTTTATCGATTATCCAGCGCGCGACTAATTCTCCCTCTCTTCCAGCGTCTGTAGCAATGATGATTTCATTGACATCCTTTCTAGTCAGCTGGCTTTTTACAGCTTGAAATTGCTTTCCAGTCTGCTTAATAACTGTCAATTTCATCCGCTCAGGAAGCATAGGCAGATCTTCTAAATTCCATGTTTTATATTTCACATCATAGGCTTCTGGATCAGCAAGTGTGACTAGGTGTCCCAATGCCCATGTAACGATATATTTATCGCCTTCCAGAAATCCATTTCCTTTTTTATTACACTTCAGCACACGTGCAATATCACGTGCAACAGAAGGTTTTTCTGCAATTACAACACATTTTGCCATTTTAAAAAACATCCTTTCAAATTCCGTATGTTAAATATAACATACAGACAGTTTTTCTGAATAATTCATTGTATAAGTACCGTATTGGCTTGCACATCCTCCAAAACAATGAAAAAGAAGTTGTCGATTAATCGACAACTTCTCCATATTCATTACTTCAATACATCTGCTCTCAAAATAAACTGAGCCAATTCTTCCATTTGATCCGAAATAGCACGGTCGCTTTCTAACGGCGGGCAAATGGCCCTTACTTTTTCTAAATATTCTCTAGTAGCAGGAGCTAGCTGGCTTTCTGCTTTTTCTAAATAAATGGCTTGGGAAGCACAAATCATTTCAATTGCTATGACTCTAGCAGAATTATGAATGATTTCCCTTGCTTGACGTGAACCAATTGTACCCATGCTCACATGGTCCTCTTGGTTTGCAGATGTTGGAATGGAGTCAACACTTGCTGGGTGAGCTAGTACTTTATTTTCAGATACTAAGGCTGCTGCTGCATATTGAGCCACCATCAAGCCACATTCTAAACCTGGATCTGGTGCTAGGAAAGGAGATAAACCGCTCAATTGCGGATTTACTAGTCTTTCCGTTCTGCGTTCTGAAATATTTGCCCACTCTGCTGCGGCAACCTTTAGGAAGTCCATTGAAAGTGCAATTGGCTGACCGTGGAAATGACCACCTGAAATGACTTCTCCGCTTTCTAACACAATCGGATTGTCCGTTGTGGAATTCATTTCAACTCTTAAGCGCTCATCCACATAATTAAAGGCTTGCCATGAAGCACCATGTACTTGCGGGATGCAGCGGATAGAGTAAGCATCTTGAATGCGGATTTCTCCTTGACGTGTAATCCGTTCACTGCCTTCTAGCCACTTTCTCATCCGTGAAGCAACGAACTCAAGCTCAGGATGTGGACGTACAGCGAGTAGTTCACTATCAAAAGCAGAAATGACACCATGGAGGGCTTCCATCGTTAAGCACGCTGCCATATCTGCTGCCAAACCGAGTCTCTCTGCCTCGTTAAGAGCAACAACTCCAACCCCGGACATACATTGTGTTCCATTGATTAATGCGAGGCCTTCCTTCGCTTGAAGGGAAACCGCCTTCAATCCTGCTCGTTCTAAAGCCTCTCCCCCAGGAAGAATCTCACCCTTGTATTCTGCCTTCCCTTCACCTACTAATACGATTGCGATATGAGAAAGTGGCGCTAAATCACCGCTAGCTCCAACTGAGCCTTTGCTTGGCACGATGGGATGCACACCTTCATTGATCATATCCACAAGCAGCTGAACAGTTTCTTCTCTAATTCCAGAAAATCCGCGCAGTAAAGCATTGGCACGCAATGTCATCATGGCTCTTACAACAGGAGTAGGAAGAGGTTCACCAACACCTACAGCATCTGCTCTTAATAAATTTAATTGTAATTTCTCTATATCATCTTTCTCAATTTCAATATCACTTAGCTTCCCAAATCCTGTGTTCACACCGTAAAGAATTTTTCCGTCATTAAGCTGCTTTTCAATGCGGTTCCGGCTGGCGCGGACCTTTAGGCGGTTTTCCTCTGGGATTGATACTTTTGCAGAACCTCTAACAATCTTTTCTACCTTATGTCGATCTAATGTGACTCCATCAAGTTCTACTACATCTAATCCTGCAATTCCACTGTTGCTCATAAGTTGTCCACTCCTCAATTTAAATACTAAAAATTCAGACTCTATAAAGTATTATAAAACTATTACGAACAAGACACCAAATATAAAAATTAGGTATTGTAATGAATGAACATTGGTACACATGTGTGGACAATCTGCTCCCCTTCGCCTAGCGTCATAATTCTGCCCGCAAACATGAAAATAAACTCAGCTAACGCATTAAGAAAAACCTAGCCAAATTGTAATTACATGATTAATGCCACAACGACTGCCACAAATGTAAGTATCTATCATAGATCCCTAAGGCTCTTAACCTATTTTTCTATATGATTTTTATACCATTGTTCAATTAAAGCTGCTGTTAGTCTGCCAGTATTAACTAAGTTTTCAATGCTGATGCATTCTCTGAAAGAATGAATATTTTGGAAGCCTAAACCAAGCGTTAAGCATGTTAGTCCATTTTCATTCAGAACATTTGTGTCTGCCCCGCCGAGTGTTTCTGTTAAATATGGCTTTACATGAATATTTCTTGCAGCTTCTTCTGCATTTCTTACGAGAATATCGTTTTCAGGGATATCAAATCCACTGTATTTCTTTTCAATTTTCACATTTACTTTTCCGCCTTTTTCCTCTGCTGCTCGTTTCATTGCTTCAGCCATATGATCTAGCTGCTGATCCAGCTTTTCCTTTGAAAAGCTGCGAACTTCCCCGGCAACCGTTACACTTCCGGGAATGATGGAAGTCAGTTCTCCACCTTTAATTATTCCTATATTCGCCAGTGTCTCATCATCAATCGTGCCTAACTTCATGTTAGTTAAACCTTCAGCAGCTATAAGAAACGCACTATTTCCCTCTTCAGCATTGAGGGCAATATGTGCAGCATTTCCTTCTACTTCCATCCAGATCCGGGAGCTATAAGGTCCTTTTAGAATAATTTGACCTACATCCCCGCTGCTGTCGAAAATATAGCCTGTTTTACTCTTTGCTTTCGAGTAATCCATATAACTGGCACCAACTAATCCTGGCTGCTCATTAACAGTTAAAATAAATTCGATTGGCCCATGTGGAATACCGCCTTCAATAATGGCTCTCATTGCCTCCAAATAGGCTGCAAGAGCTGCACGATCGTCAGCTCCTAAAATAGTTGTTCCATCAGAATGGATTACTCCATCTTTTATTACCGGCTTAAGCCCTTCTGTTGGCAAAACTGTATCCATATGCGTGGAGAAGAATAATGGCGGAATAGATGGATCTGTACCTTCGTGCCAGGCGACAAGGTTGCCAACCTCGCCATCAAAATTTTTGTGTGCCTCATCGAACTCTAACGTAAAGCCTAGTTCTGGCAATGCCCTAATCAAATAATCTGCAACAAGCTGTTCCTTTGTGCTAGGACCATTAATTTTTGCTAATTCTAGAAATAGCTCCTGCAATCTTTCCCCATTTACATATTCGGCTGCACTGGATGTATGTTTTGTTGTCATAATTGAAACCCTCCCATTTGCTCTGCACGCGTCACCATATTTTAATAGACTTACTTTTTGATCTCGTGATTAAAGGACATAGTTTGAAGATCTCGTAGGTTTTATGTCCTTTAAATCATGATTAAAGGACATGGTTCGGTGATTCCATCGATTGTATGTCCTTTAAAGACTGATGGTTTATGAAAAGTGCGACATTTTTCCTATGGATTTTCAAATATCTATTAACTAGCGGCTAACGACGACTTTTCCTTTTTTAATGACCGTTTCAACGATATTTGTTCCAAGCTCGTAAGCAATATGCTTATAGGTTGGGACATCCCAAATTTGCAGGTCTGCTAGTTTTCCTTCCTGAATCACGCCACGATCATCTAAATCAAGTGCCCTCGCTCCGCCATATGTAGCAGCTTTAATCGCCTCTTCAACAGAGAATTTATATAATCGGCATGCAAGATTTATTACAAACTGCATGGACTCTGTATAACAAGCCGGGCAAAGGTCTGTCGCAAGTGCAATTTCCATTCCTTTGTCTAGCATTTGGCGTGCATCGAATGGCTGTTTATGGTTAACAGCAAAATCCAAAGCTGGCATTAGCACTCCCGTTACTTTAGCTTCAGCTAGCTTTTCCATGACTTCAACTGGTGTATAATTTAAATGGTCAATCGAAACCATTTTCATTTCCGCTGCTAAATCAGAACCGCCGATATAAGAATATGCATCCGCATGAATTTTTGGCTTCATTCCATATTTTAGTCCTGCTTTAAGGATTAATTCAGATTCTTCGGCCGTAAAATAGCCTTCATCACACCAAACATCACAGAATTCCGCGAGTCCCTGTTCTCCGACTTTAGGGATCATTTCATTGATGATGACATCCAAATACTCACTTTTCGTCAGATTTTCTGGAAATCCATGTGCACCTAAAAATGTATTTAACACATCGAGCGGAGTTTCTTGATCCAGCCTTCTGCCTACCTCTAAAATTTTTATCTCACTATCTGTTGTCAGTCCGTAGCCGCTTTTGCTTTCAATAGTTGTAATGCCATGCTCAAGCATTGTCATCACACGTTTTTTCGATTGCTGGAATAATGTCTCTTCTGGTTCATTTCGTGTAAGTTCTACTGTTCTGCTCGGACCTGTTGTAATGCTTAGCTGCTGGAGTTTTTCGGGTTTTCCAGTTAGTTTAGCAGCATATTCTTCCACCCGCGTTCCATAGAAAACTAAATGAGTATGCGAGTCAACAAAGCCTGGAGCGACCACCTTACCTGTTGCATCAATATTAGAGGACTCTCCCAAATCAAAATTACTTTTTACCTCTGCCTCTGTTCCAACTCCAACAATTTTTTCGTCCTTAATCGCAATCCATGCATCAGTCAGGATACCAATTTCCTCCATACCCTCACCGATACATGTAATGACTTCAGATGCATTGCTGATCACAATGTCCACTTTTAACTTGACCTTCGTTTCAGACACTTCGCAAAAACCTCCTTTTAGTCAAACCAGCTGTAATTTTGACTCTTCTAAAAAGAATGGGGGCTCAAAAGGGAATAATCCTATGAGCCACCTAATAATTTGAAAAAATGATTAAGCCTTTACATCTTCTTTTTCTAAATCCTTCGGTCCAAATGTTGCTTTTGGAGACCACCATAGTGGGATTTTGATGCTTTCCTTTGTAAGTTTTCCTTTTCCGTTCGCAACATCTTGTGCGATTTCATAGCCAGCCTGTGCATGGCGGACAACCCCAATTCCAGAGTCAACTGTCATCGCTACTTCAAGTCTCATATCAGACTCATCTGTTCCATCTGCGATCATTGTTACACCAGTGTGAACGGCTTCACCCATTGAGTAGTTCGCTTGAAGAGCGATTAAGTCACACATACCCACTGCATTCAACAGACCGTTCAATACCGGCCAGTCAGAAATTAGGTCAGAGCCATCCTTCATGTTTTCAGATTCAAATGTTGGGTTCACGATAGAACCTGAGTCCAAGTTGTCACGAGAGAATGCAACCGGACCAGAAAGCTCGCCGCGGCGGATCATATCGTTTACTTCCAATGCAAATGCTTTTCTCTGACCAAAGCCCATATAACAAATACGAGCTGGAAGTGCTTCAATTGGAATATGCTTCATCGCAAGCTTGATCCAGCGAGTTACTAGGTAGTCATCTGCAAATTTTTCTAAAATCATTTCATCAATTTTTCTTAAATCTTCTGGGTCTCCAGATAAGCATACCCAACGGAAAGGTCCGCGGCCTTCGCAGAACAATGGACGAATGTATTCCGCTACGAAACCTGGAAGACGTTTCGCTTCCTTCGGATCAAAACCGGCATCGACACATTCTTTACGGTGACTTGTACCGTATTCAAAGGAGTGAACGCCTAAGTCCATAAATTTGATTAGCGCTTTCAATTCACGGATCATCGTTTCGCGAGCTTTTTCTAAGTAAAGGGTACGATCTGTATCACGAAGCTTTTCTGCTTCTTCTACTGTGTAGCCAGCTGGTAAATAAGAAATTGGATCGTGGCCTGGTGTCATAGAAGTTGAGATGTCTGGCAGCCACCCTTTTTCAAGAACCTCTTCGAAAATATCTGCGGCGTTTCCAACTACCGCGATACCAAGTGGCTTACCTTCAGCAGCCGCTTGCTTAGCCATTGCAATCGCATCATCCAATGAATCGGCTAAAACATCAATAAATTTCTTTTCAATACGGCGCTTAATGATTTCTACGTTTGAGTCACATAGAATCGCTACTCCACCATGCATCGTCATCGCTCTCGTTTGGTTTCCGCCCATTCCGCCAGCCCCAGCTGTTAAAAGGATTTTTCCAACAAGTGAATCATTGTAATGAAGGCGTGCGATTGCCGATAAAGTTTCGAAAGTACCTTGGATAACACCTTGTGTACCGATATACTCCCATGGAGCTGCTGTGTAGTTCGCATACATCGTTAAGTTTTTATCCTGTAGATCATAGAAAGTAGGCCAATCAGCTTTCATAATGTTAGTTGTCGCCATAACAACTGTAGGCGCATATTTATGAGTTTTGAATACCGCAACTGGCATACCAGATTGAACAACTAGTGTTTCATCATCTTCAAGCTCTTTTAAAGACTTTACAATCGCATGGTAAGATTCCCAGTTACGGGCGGCTTTCCCGATTCCGCCATAGATGACTAGCTCTTCTGGTTTTTCCGCATTTTCCATATTATTTTCTAGCATTCTTAGAATGGACTCTTGTCTCCACCCTTTACAGCGAAGCTCTGGTCCTCTTTGAGCTTTAACGGAATATAAGATTTCTGGTTGTGACATGAATAATTCCTCCAATACTAAATTAATTAAATTCTTATTTAATTATTTTGCAAGTATTGTGCCAAGTTAGTAAAACTAGCTGAATTTTTCTGATTTAACGTATTTATTTTTGTTTTTTCCTATTTTTCTGGTTTACAAATCTATAATTCTTTCATTTCTTTTCAATTTCAAATGCGTTTCCTTGAATAAATCGCAGATGTATTTTGCACTATTTTGCGAAAAATTCGATATGAAACTCCTAAATATCTAAAAGCAATTTCAATCAGAGGATGCAGATATAATTTGCATGCAGATTATAAAAGAAAAATGCACCCACGCCCGTCAGGATGAGTGCATAATACAGATAATTAGTGATTTCTTTCAATCTTGCTCGAATAATGTAATGCATGTAACAAACATTGGTGATTTGAAAAGTGCCGACACACCTTCAGGCACTTTCTTTGAGTTTATAAGTAAAAGAACAATATTTAGCCACCGAGATAGGCCTTTTGAATAACATCCTGTTCTAATAAATTTCGTGCCTTATCATGATATTTAATTTGTCCATTTTCTATAATATATGCCCTATCAGCAACAGATAATGCTTTTTTTGCATTTTGTTCAACTAATAAAATTGTTAGACCTTGACCTTTAATTTTCTTAATCGTTTCATAAATATCTTTTACAACGATTGGCGCTAACCCCATTGACGGTTCATCGAGCATTAAAACTTTTGGTTTACCCATTAATGCTCTGCCTATTGCTAACATTTGCTGTTCCCCGCCACTCATAGTACCACCTAATTGTCTTTTTCTCTCTTCAAGTCTAGGAAACAATTCAAATATCTCTTCTAATTCATTTGCTTTTACATTATTTGTAACGTTTCTTGTATATGCCCCTAATAGCAGGTTTTCCAAAACAGTTAATTTCGGGAAAATCCTTCGACCCTCTGGAACCATTACTATTCCTTTTTTTACAATTTGATCCGGACTTAATTTATTTATTTCATCACCATTAAAAAGTATTGAACCTGAGGATTTTATTAATCCAGAAATCGCATTTAAACTTGAAGACTTTCCAGCACCATTAGATCCCATTAATGTTACTATTTCTCCTTTATTTAACTCCAAATTGAGATCTTTTACTGCATGAATTTGGTTATAAAAGACATTTAGATTTTTTATTGTTAGCAATTAAATCACTTCCTCTTCTTCACTTCCTATGTAGGCTTTTACTACAGCACTATCGGAAGTAACTTGTTCAGGAGAACCATCAGCAATTTTCTCACCGTGATTTAATACAGCCATATTATCACACAATCCTACTAGCATCGGGACGTTATGTTCGATAATAATCACTGTTGTCCCATTGTCACGTATTCTTTTTACCAATAAATTAATTTCTTCTACCTCAGTATCATTCATACCTGCACATGGTTCATCTAATAAAATAAGCTTTGGATCAGATACAAGTGCACGGGCTATCTCTACCTTACGCTGATTTCCATAAGATAAATTACCTGCATTTAAATCCATATACTTTTCTAAACCAACCTCCATCAATGTTTGTTTAACTTTTTCTTCAACAAATGTCTCTTCTGTCCGTTGAAATTTGCTATTCAATATAGCAGAAACTAAACCCGACTTTGTCTTTCGAAACATTCCTATCTTTACATTTTCTGCAACAGTCTCATTACCTAATAACCTTATATTCTGGAATGTCCTTGAAACTCCTAATCTTGCTATTTGAAATGGTTTTAACTTTTGAATCATAGTATCTTCAAATACTATTTCACCATTATTAGGAGTATAAATTCCTGTTAACATATTAAACAATGTTGTTTTACCTGCACCATTTGGTCCAATCAAACCAAAAATTTCATCTTTTTGTACCTTCAGACTTACATTATTTATAGCTGTTATTCCACCAAAAAACTTTGATACATTTTTAACTTCCAACATTCTGATCACCACTTTTCACAGCTGGTTTTAAATTTCTAATTTTAATATTTTTTATGTCTATCAAACCTTTAGGACTATATCTCATAACTAAAACCATAAGTAATCCATAAAGAATCATTTTATAATTATCTAAATAATTTAAGTTCAAAATGTTTCCTACATCAAAAATATGAAATAGTTCCGGTATTGTGTATAAAAGTGTCACACCTAATAAAGTTCCCCTTATACTACCCAATCCACCAATTACTATCATACTTAGGATAGTTGCTGATGTTGTAAACGTAAAAGAGTCAGCATTTACAAAGTAAATTTTATGAGCAAATAAGGCTCCTGCAACTCCTGCAAAGGCTGCTCCGATTGCAAAGGCTAATACTTTATAATACATGGTATTGATTCCCATCGATTGAGCTACAGTTTCATCTTCTCTTATAGTCACCCAAGCTCTCCCAATTCTAGACCGTGTTATTTTCCTCATGATATAGATGGCTGCGATTAATGCAATTACAACCAAAACGAGATATCCTACATTCTCCACCTCTATACCAAAAAAGTTAGGGGCGGGTATAGAATTTATTCCATATGCCCCTCCTGTAATTTTGGAATTATTAAAGAATGAGTGTGCAACAAGTCCCAAGCCCAATGTTGTAATTGCGAGAAAATCATCCCTTAAACGCAAACTTGGCAGTCCTAAAAGTGCACCTAATAAGAAGGTTACTACAACAGCAATTAGCATGGATATCCAAACATTCACACCATAATTAGCAGATAATATAGCTGATGTGTATGCGCCAATTCCATAGAATGCTGCGTGTCCCAAAGAAACTTGTCCTGCAAACCCAGTTGTTAAATTCAATCCTAGGCCTAAAAGAATATTAATCACTAAAAATATTAAAATATCTACGTAATATGGGTTAATGAAATCCAACAATGATATCACCTACACTTTTTCTATATTCTTTCCGAATATTCCTGAAGGTTTTATTAGTAAAATAGCAACCAGCAATATAAAAGCGATGGCATTCGTATCAATAGGCATCCCTTCTAAATATCCTGTACTTAATGCCTCTGCTATTCCCAATATTAATCCACCTAAGACTGTTCCAGGAATTGAACCTAAACCACCTAGTACAACAACACAGAAAGCTTTTAATCCGGGAATATCCCCCATAGCTGGCGATAGTGAATTATAATTTAACGCTGTTATTATGCCAGCTAAAGCCGCTAACATAGAACCAAGTAGAAAGGTAACCATGACAATTCTATTAACATTTATACCCATTAATGCAGCTGCCTTTCGATCCTGAGAAACTGCTTTAATAGCTATTCCTATTTTGGTGAAATTCAAGAAGAGGTAAAGCAAAGCTAAAACAATAAGTCCGATTATGATCATATAAAGTTTAATATTCGTTAATGACGCAATCCCAAAAATATCAATACTATGTACGGCAATATTTGTTTTTGGAAAGGCATGAGAATCAGATGTAAAAATAATTTGAAACAAATTTTGAAGTAATATAGCTATTCCTACACCACTTATTAGAACCGTAATTGGATGGACATCTTTAAGAGGTCTATAAGCATACTTTTCAATCCCTACACCAACCAGTCCGGAAATTACTAAGGCAAATATCAAAGCGGTAATAAAAGAAAGATTTAGATATAAAATTCCTACCATAGCCGAGAAGGCTCCGACCATATATATAACACCGTGGGCAAAGTGCAAAACTTTTAAAACTCCGTATACCATTGTTAGCCCAAGCGCTATTAATACATATACAAAACCTAATGCTATCCCATTAATTAACTGTTCAACTATCAAGTCATCCCACCCCTTTACCGTTATAAAGGAAAACAAGGGATACAATAATAAATTGAATCCCTTTTATCTCCACTTATAAAATTAATATGTTTTTGAATGTAGGTATTTAAATTCTCCATTTTCAACTTTCATGAATACAATTGGCTTAACGACTTCATGATTTTCATCAATTGTAATATTTCCGGAGGTGCCTTCTAAATCTTTAGTTGAATTAATTGCTTTAGCAATTTCCTCTCTATCAGTACTTGAACGTTCAATTGCATCCTTTATCGTTAATACCGCATCATAGCTTTGGGAAGCTGTAATACTTAAATCGGTATTGAATTTTTCCTTATAGGCTTTAACAAAGTTTTGAACAACTTCTCTCTCATCTGCCGTATAGAATGAGGTAGTAATGACAGTTCCTTCAGCATGATCACCAGCTAATTCGAGAAATTTTGGTGCATCCAACCCATCAATGCCGATTATTCTAGATTCTAGGCCCATTTGTTTTGCTTGGCTTACGATGGAAGATCCCTCATTGTAGTAGGCTACAACAAATAAAGCATCAGGTTTTTGTTCCTTTATAGCAGATAACGCTGAATTAAAATCAGTATCACCCATATTAAATTGTTTACTTACTAAAACTTTTCCGCCTAGTTCACTTATTTCTTTCTCTAAAGCGACCTGGCTTTCGGTTCCATAATCAATATTCATATACACAATACCAAAGGTTTTTAATTTTTCTTCATTAACTGCATAATCAGCAAGAGCTTTTGCTTGTACATTGGAGGTATAGATCATTCTAGAAACGTAGTCCCCGCCCTTTGTAGCTTCCGGATGTTTCGCATATGAAACAATCATTGGTACGCCTTCTTTTTGTGCCAGAGACGCCGCTGCTAAAGTTGGACCTGAATAAGCCCCGCTAATAACGGCAGCTACCTTATCACTATTTATTAACTTTTGAACACCTTTTGCGGCTTCTTGCGGCTTACCTTGGTCGTCAACAGAAATTATTTCTACCTTTTGTCCATTAATTCCACCATTTTCATTAATTTGATCTACAGCTAGTTGTGAAGCATTTAAACTTATTTGCCCGTCAGTTGATGTTGGTCCTGTTAATGGTCCAAACCAACCAATTTTTATAACATCTTGGGTATTCTTTTTTGAATCGGTAGAGCCTTCCTTTCCATCTGTATTTTCTGAACTACAAGCTGATAATATTAAAGAAAAAACTAATAATAATAGATAGAGCATTTTTTTCATGCAATCTCACCCCAGATAATTTTTATTGAGTTATCAGTAAATAGGACTTGGAGTTTCTCATGTTGTAAAAAATTTTACTTCCTTTTAGTGGCATAAACTATTATTCTGACGTTTCCTACGATGTAAACTCTAGTTTAGTAGTAGAATTTTACCTAGGTAACTTCTAAATCTTTATTCAAAAAAGCAATTAGAGGGAAGGTTCTACAAGATAGCGCTTACTTTAATAACAACTCTTTCAATCTACGATTTTTCAATTGATCATTCTTACGAGAATCTGTTTAGAAATGAAACTAATCCCCTCTCATCATTTTTTCGAATCAATTAATATTTTTGCAAGAAGTGTGCCAAAGAAACTATTTATCCAAAATCTCAAATTAAAATGGATAATCTGATCTTGTGCATACGAAATAGTCCACAATTTCTACAAAGTAATACATAAATAGTGCAGATGAATTTTGCTTTTTTAATATTAATTAGTGTATTTTTGGATAATTCATTTAATCGGAAACACTTATAATGCGCAGATGGATTTTGCAATATTTTCTGAAAATTAATCGAAGAAGCGTTAAATGTCTTGAAAACGATTCCATCTATTCTGTGCAGATGGATTTTGCATGGAGCAGATATATCATCCATTTTTGCAAATAAAAACACCAACCTGCTCGGCCGATGTTTTTATTCTTATAACACTTTGCTTAAAAAAGCTTTAGTTCTTTCATGCTGAGGGTTTTCAAAAATTTCTTTCGGGGCATTTTCTTCTACAATGACACCCCCATCCATAAATAAAACACGATCTCCCACTTCTCGGGCAAATCCCATTTCATGCGTTACAACGACCATTGTCATTCCTTCTTTAGCCAATTGTTTCATTACTTCAAGCACTTCTCCAACCATTTCCGGATCTAGTGCTGAGGTCGGCTCATCGAAAAGCATGATTTTTGGCTTCATCGCTAAAGCTCTTGCAATCGCAACCCGCTGCTTTTGCCCGCCTGATAATGAATCTGGATAGACATCTGCTTTTTCCTCAAGTCCGACTTTTTTCAGGAGCTCAAGACCTGTTTTCTTAGCTTCCTCTGCAGAAATTTTTCTCACTTGCATTGGAGCAAGCATGATATTTTGAATGACCGTTTTATGCGGAAATAAATTAAATTGCTGAAAAACCATTCCGACTTCGGTTCTTACTTTATTAATATCTGTTTTTTTATCGGTTATATCAACTCCCTCAATCGTAATATGACCGCCTGTTATCGATTCAAGCAAATTAATACATCTTAAGAATGTAGATTTTCCTGATCCTGATGGACCAATCACAACGACAACTTCCTGTGGTTGTATAGAAGCACTAATATCTTTTAAAACTTCATTTTGTCCGAATGTTTTTTTTAAGTTCTTCACTTGAATCATTCTGTTGTCAACCTTCTTTCAAGTTTATTCAATAAGAAGCCTAATGTTGTTGTTAACACAAGGTAAATGAGCGCAGCTGTAAGATAAGGCTCCCACACACGGAAAGTTTGACTTGCTAATGCTCGTCCATAGTACATAAGTTCAGGTGTCGCCACGATTGCTGCGAGGGAGGACTCTTTAATAAGGACAATGAACTCATTCCCAAGAGGAGGGATCATTCGTTTGAAGGCTTGAGGCAATATGACATGTTTCATTGCTTGAACATGGGACATGCCTAGAGAACGAGCTGCTTCCATTTGTCCTCTATCAATGGACTGAATACCAGCACGAAAAATTTCTGCAATATAGGCACCTGCAATTAAGGAGAGTGCAATAATACTAGCCACAATCCCATTCGTATGCCCAATAAATAATGGTACGATCCCGAAATGAATTAATAATATTTGAACAAATAAAGGAGTTCCGCGGAAAAATATTATGTAACAATTAAAAATAAATGCAAGCGGCTTATTTTTCACCATTTTCCCTAAGCCGATAAATAAACCAAGAATGGTTCCAAATATAATACCTACAATTGACAAACCAATCGTTAATAATGTCCCCTTTACAAAGAAAGGAATATATTCTACTAAGATGTCAATCCTGAAATCCATTGCCCTTCCCCCTATGTAAATCAAAATTGCGTAACTTTCCTTTCTGCGTTACGCAATTCTGATTTAATTATTTATTTTTGCTGAGCTAAAATGGTCTCTACATCTGGTTCAACTCCGAACCATTTCTTATAAATCTCAGAATAAGTTCCATTTTTCAAGACTTCAGTAACAGCCACATCAAAGTCTGCTTTTAATTCACTGCCTTTTGGAAACATGAGGCCGTAAAATTCATTTTCAAAGCCTTCTTTATCGCTAATAACATTTAGCTTATCGTTTGGATTATTTTGGGCATAAGCCTGAACTACTGCATTATCGGCAACAACTGCATCTGCACCGCCACTCGTTAATTCCAAAATCGCTAAATTATTATTATCAAACTTTTTAATGTTTTTATTGTTTAAGCCTAGTATTTTCTCAACTGCCGCTTCCCCAGTCGTTCCTCCAAGAACTGCCACTACCTTGTCATTCTTTAAGTCAGCCGCACTCTTAATATCACTGCCCTCTGGAACTAGAATCTCATTCGTTGATAAATAGTATGGTACTGAAAAATCATATGTTTCTGATCGCACATCATTAATTGTAATCGCACAAATCCCCATATCCGAAAGCTTGTCTTTTACCTCGACAAATAGAGGATCCCAGCCAACATTAACCATTTCAAATTCGTAGCCTGCTTCCTTAGCAACGGCATTCATAAAGTCAACGTCAAAGCCTTTCATTTCACCTTTATCTAAAAATACAAATGGCGCATAGTTTGCCTCTGTTGCGATTTTAAGTTTTTTCTTACCTTCACCTGAAGCTGCACTATCACCGCTGCCCTCTGAAGTCTTTTGGCTCGTACCGCAAGCTGATAGAATAAGAGAGAAAACCATTACAATAGCTAATAGTGTAAACCTTTTCATTTTAATGCCCCCTTTAATTTTAAAAAGCAGTACATTTTATTCACGTAATGTCTTGGAAGCAATTTCCTTTCAGGTTTTGGAAAAATCTCAACCCCCTCTCCATATTTTTTTCTAATCAAATAATCTTTTGCAAGGATTGTGCCAAAATCACTAATTCTATATATTTCTAATACTAAAGGACTTCTAAAAACTAGACTATACTAAAT
>NZ_JBALOW010000004.1:2439-44325 GCF_036965085.1 Bacillus sp. JJ1532 | reverse complement strand
GAATAAATATAGACAGTGTATGACACCTTTTCCCTTCACCTTAACCTCATAGTAAAAGCCCTTTTATCAAGACATTTTAAGATTTTTGAATTCTATTTAATAGCTAAATATCCCTTAAAAAAATTTTTTCTTATTTGAACAATACGACCTAGGCTCAGCCGCACACGCCCCTGTTAGCGTAACAACAAATATAGATAACTTGATAATTTAGTCAATTTTCAACTTAGGACTCCGAGGTGGCTCTTTTCCAATATCAATTGTAATTCCCTGCCTTTTTATTAATTCTTCTACCTTTTGTGAATAAATATAGACAGGCCCTCCTTTACAGAATTTATTATTTTCTGTATGTCGGACAACAAAGCCTTGATAATAAATGGTCATTATGAATTTTCCACTGTAAGCCCTCAATCAAACAACGTATTTAAACGTGCAGCGCTTTCTCGTAGGATGAACGAATCCAATTAAGGGGATGCTTTTTCACATGTCGCAACAAAAACTGACAATTGTCCCCGTCACATTACATTTCAAAATTTCAATTATTACTTGGATGAGGACAATGAAAAATTACAATTAATAAGGGATTATCTTCATCAGCATGAGCAGTAGGTGAAAGCAAAGTAAAAAATCTATTGAAAACAGAAACACCTAAAAAAACAAATGGTATATGGGATGGGAATGTCAACATTGTACAAAGGATACAGTTATCGAAGGAGTTTCAGAGGCATATTGCTATTTCTGTGAAAAATTTTTATAGCTTTGAAAATAAAATATTAATGAGAACTATAATTTAAATGAGATTATTACTGAAGGAGGTTTTGCCCTAGATATGATTATACCGATAATTGATTAGAATCTATGATATATCTTAAAATAGCCACTCCTGTGCGTGCTTTTGTTTTGGTTCTTGGTAATTGTTTCAGTCATTAATTAAATTTATTTCAGGTACTTTGCTGACTTCATTTCACTGAAATTAGTTTACATAATAATGTTATTTATCCTCTTATGTGTTTTATCAAAAAAAACAGACACACTGATTTAGAGTGTCTGTTTGACCTAATTCATTCACTATTTTGTGTGCTATTAAAAAAGTCAGCATTTTCATTTCTTTTACCTTGCTGATTTTTATTTTTCTTCATTTTTCCATCAGATTCATAACTCATTTTTAACAATTCTTCATTTTTATTTTTCATATTTAAGTCACTCCTTTCCCTTTTATCGTGTGATTAATAAAGAATTTTATGCTTATTGCACCAATAAACAGAAAAAAATACAGGAAAGGTTCCCTGTATAGAAGATAAAGAGTAATAAAATAAACTTATGTTTCAATCGGCTGCATGGCTGCATTCAAATATTGGCGAGGAGTTCCAAAGACGAAATTTTATGTTTTCATGATTAGCATGGTAGCTGTAGCCAATATTTAAAAACCATTCGCCTGTTGATAGGGATTGCACCAGGTGTATACTTTCTGCCATCTACAGGTCTAAATTCCGTTGCATGCGGCTAATACGTAACACTAAGCTGAGATACATCCAATTTAAGATAAGCGCCCTCCTTTACAATAAATAGGAGATTCACTTATCTTATTTCATGTCCATTTCCAGGAAACGTGGCAACTGCCTAATTTTCACTTTTTCTTCTTTTGAAGATTGGTCTCCATGACTCTTGTATTCTTTAAGAACCATTTTCCATCCTTATAAAGCCATAAGGACTCAATTATAGCGATTCTGTCTGCATGATAGGCGCCGCTGACAGCCTGAATTCCCTTTAATCCATATTGAATACTGTCAACCTTCACCGGTTTCAATGTGGAAAACGGATCTATCATTAGCTCTGTTGGCTCACTTAGTTTCCCATTTTGATAAAGACCTGTTTTTTCATAATCTTCAGCCCGATTGCTTAAATCAAATGTATAGGATTCACCAGTTTCTTGAATCTCTAAGGATGCTTTATATCCATCTAAAAATTGACTGTTAACGACGGGCGGTTCTGGCACCGTTAAATCTGTTAATGCAGAATTTTTTGCCGTAAATAAATAGTGATTTGTTATCCCGCCGCTGCCACCAGTATCAATGGTTACTAATATATCTTTAAGACCGTCATGATTTAAGTCAACATACGTAGCTCTTGGGTTAAAACCGCCATCAAATTGTGCAGTCAATGTTTTTCCATTTGATGTAGTGATTTCCAAATATATTTCTTTTAAAAACTCGGTGTCCTCATCGTATGGCAGTCCCTTAATGATAATGGTATCCTTTTTACCATCACCCGTTAGTTCTGCCTTCTCCTTGGATACGGTAATCATTTTCATCTTATTTTCACCAGCATATGTACCTGTCATTACTGACAACGATAAAAAAAAGAATGCAGCCAGGGCAAACACTAATTCCTTTTTCATGTATCATTCCCCCTATACTTCTATCATTATAATTTTGTCCATTATTGGGAAATTCATGTAAAATTTATTGGTAATTTTCCTCTCAGTAATCGTTCTGTTCTGAACATTTTCCGGATGTCTTGCTGAATTTTATCCTTCATAGCTTTGATTAAAGACATTTTCGCCGATATTTTTCTGAATCTTGATCCCTCTTTCCCTTGAGGAAGGATATCTGTGTTTAAAAAATCAAATTAAAATCAATCAACAACAAAAATGCACACGATACTCCATAGGAGAAATCTCGTGTGCATTACTATCCGTATTTAATTGATCAAACCTAAGAAGTAATCACATTTTTTCATCCAGACAGTATTTAATCAAATTTTAATCCTCTTCACTCTCTTCCTCAATTGAAATTTCTGTAAAGGAAATCGGTTCATCAGATGTAGATTCTGTTTCCTCAGATGATTCCCCTACAGCTTGTTCACTTTTGGGACTTTCCATATCCTCTTTTATTTTTGTTAAGTCTTTTAAATCTTCTTTCAGCTGTTCAGATACCTCTTTCGGCATCACTTCTCGTCCATAGGTTGCCCCAATATTCAGTGCTCCACTTAAATCTTTAATCCCTAGCTGGGCAAAATTATTATTTTGCTCATATTTATCTAAATAAAATTTATCGATGCGAATTTCTTTAATGACAACCGCTTGTTCATCATTCTTTTTATTACTCTGAAAACCTGCAAACTTTTCTTCAAGAGCATCTATCCTTGCAAGCATTGCCATTTCTCTTTCATTTTGCAAGGAGATTTTGTTCTCTAAATCATGGATATACGATATAAGAGAATCAAGTTTTTCCTGCTCATCTAAAACAATTGCATCTGAGGATTCAACAACAGATACCGTGAGTATTTTTTGCTCGAGTTCATATATATAAGTTGACAAATAATGAACCTTTTCGAAAAAGGGATCTATTTTCTTAATTAACGAAGCTTCAACTGATTGTAATTCCTTCGATAAATCTGAATAATTTTGTCTTGAAAAACGATTCGACTGCTGATCTTTTGAAACTTCATCCTTCCACTTAAGAAGCGAATATATTTTTTCTTCTAGCTTTGCCAGCCTGTTCACACGAAGCTCAAGGGCGTTAAGCTTTAAATACATTTTTTCGAGTTCAGCTATTTTCTTATTAATGTTTTCATTATTTTGATTTTTGTTGAATAATCCTTTTATAGGCATATGATTATCCTCACATTTTTATTGATATTTAACTTCAAAGGAGGGAAGTAGTTTGATGAACCGAACAAACATCAACATTCAAGGCGTAAAAATTAATAGTGTTGATCGGTATGCAAGAATCTCGGTAAGCTCCACGATGCAAATTGGTAATCATGTAAAAAATCATCGTGTGGAAGGCTTTGGTGAACATAATGGAGACCGAGGTTTTTTTCAAAATCCACAGTGGAGCATCGAGGATTCCGACTTCATTGATACACAATCAGAGAAAAAAGGATAGCTTATTCGATCGGTACTCTTTCTTCTTGTATGTATAGCCTCTTATAGGTAAGAATTAGAAGCCCGTTTTGGAATTTTGCTTTAATCTGATTGGAATCTGTCGGTTCTGGCAAGTCAATAATTCGCTCAAATGGCCTTTGATTTCTTTCTTGAATAATGGCTTGGCCACTAACGATTAAGGAAGATGTACCTTTTAATAACAGTTTATTTCCAGAAACAGATACTTGAAGATCTTCTTTTTTAAATCCAGCTAAATCGGCTAGAACAATCACTTCAAGATCAGTCATATATATATCAACAGAAGGAAATTTCGCATTAGACGGACGCCGCCCTAATGAGTTTGCCGCTTCATTCGGACTAATTCCGGTGGTTGGCCCCATATCCATATTTTCTTTCATAAATTGGTTAAAGGAGGATTGATCAAGCATCCCGTTCCAAAAATCACCTGATTGATATTTCCGGGCTATTTCCAGCCACTGCTTTAATTTTTCAAAATCCATGCTCGTTTCCTCCTTTCTAAAAATCATAAAATTACTCAATCTGAATATAGTTCGATAAGGAGGTGAACTCCATTGGCAGGTGCATCTATTAACATTAATATTTTTCTATTGAAAATTAATTCCTTTGAAAACTGCTCTGCAGTAAATATTGGACAAAATTTGCTGGCCGATTGGAATAATGCCGATAAGAAAACGATGGGTTACGGACAAAACTTTGGGGATGATAGCTGCTTTTTAGGAACACAAAGCAGTGTGGATGATCGCGATCTTATCGATAGCCCTTCATCATTTGAAAAAAATTTGATACCGTAAAAACAGGAGGCGGTAAAATGGGGATTTTTGGACCTGTATTCGTGAACTTGTTTGTTTTTAAAGTAAATGCAATGGACCGTGGAGCGTCATCAAGCTTAGGACCCAATCAGCATATTGACTCCTTTCTATCAAATAAACAGAATTACGGATTTGGTGAGGAAAATGGTGATTTGTGTGTGACGAATTTTCCAATGGTCTTGTTGAATGATTCAGATCTAAATGATACAAATTCCGTAAAAGTGAGTGCGATTTAATGCTTTAAAGAAATTTACTAAAAAATCCCCGCTATACAATTAAGCAGGGATTTTTGTTTATTTCTCAGTCCTATTAGTTCCTTGTGAAGCCTCTTGTTTCCAAACATCCATTACTTGTCCGCTTTCCCCTTCATCCATAATGAAGGAGCCATTTGAGTAGCGATCATTAAAGCGAATACTTGAGGCCGCCACGGATTCAATAACACCTTTTTCACTTTCAATAATGATTGAATCATTTTCCTTTAAAACGAGTGAGCCAATAATTCGATGTGGGTTTGCTTTTAACTCCCTTAACATGACAAAACCTCGTTTTGCACGTGAAGTTCGTTCAAACTCAGCAAATTTCATCTTCTTAATAGCACCACGCTGGGTAACAATGACAACTGACTGTTCAAGTGAATTCTCAACTATCTGTCCGCCCGTTACATAGTCATCGTCTTTTAAATTAATCCCTTTTACTCCTGCTGCCCTTGTACCAACGATACTGATTTCTTCCTCAGGGAACCATAATGCATAGCCATTGTATGTAGAGATAAACAGATCTTTAGAGCTATCTGTTTCATGGACATCAATCACTTCATCATCATCTTTTAAATTAATGGCGACCAAAGGTTTAGAATAACGTTGTGCCTTGTACAGCTTAAGCTCTGTTTTCTTCACCATTCCATATTTTGTGACAAAAAGTAAATAGGTTTCTGTATCGAAATCCTTCACAGGAAGAGCCTTTACAATTGATTCGTCACCGTCAATTGGAATGATATTAGCAACATGCTGCCCAAGATCCTTCCAGCGGATATCAGGGAGCTGATGGACAGGGCAATATAAGTAATTCCCTTTGTTTGTGAATAATAACAGAACATCTGTCGTATTCATATCTAGCTGTGCTAGCAGACGATCTGAATCCTTCATGCCGAAATCCTGTCCATTGGAGGCTGCAAAGGAACGAGGACTTGTCCTCTTCACATAGCCTTCCTTTGTAACTGTTACAATAACATCCTCACTTGCGATCAGAACTTCCAAATTGATTTTGATTTCTTCAATTTCAGCCTCTATCACTGTGCGGCGATTATCAGCAAAACGTTTTCTCACGTCTTTTAATTCTTTTTGAATGACAGAATACAGCTTTTTCTCGCTCTCTAGAATAGATGTTAGCTCGGCAACTCTTTTTGATAATTCTTCTGCCTCAGCTTGGAGTGCTGTAATATCCGTATTCGTTAAACGGTAAAGCTGCAATGACACGATCGCTTCTGCCTGAGGCTCAGTAAATGCAAACTTGGCAATTAAATTATCTTTTGCATCTCTTTTATCCTTCGATGCTCTAATGGCGGCAATCACTTCATCAAGAATAGATAAAGCCTTTATTAAGCCTTCAACAATATGCTGCCTGGCTTGGGCTTTTTCCAGATCAAATGCTGTTCTTCTTGTGACGACCTCTTTTCGATGCTCGATATATGCATCTAATAACTCTCTAAGTCCCATTAGCTTCGGATGTCTGTTATAAATGGCGACCATATTAAAATTATATGGTACTTGTAAATCACTGTTTTTGTATAAGTAATGAAGGACACCTTCAGGATCAGCGTCTTTTTTCAATTCTACAACTATACGTAACCCCGTTCGGTCTGTCTCATCTCGAACCTCGGCAATCCCTTCGATTTTTCGATCTAGCCTAAACTCATCGATTTTCTTGACAAGATTTGCTTTATTGACATCAAACGGTATTTCCGTAATGACAATTTGTTTCTTCCCGCCGCGAATTTCTTCAAATTCAGCTTTCCCACGGACAATGATTTTTCCTTTTCCAGTTTCATAGGCCTTCTTTATTCCCTCAACACCTTGAATAATCCCGCCTGTTGGGAAATCAGGCCCTTTTATATATTTCATAAGGTCATCTATTGAGCAATTTGGGTTGTCCAATCGATGAATGACACCATCTATCACTTCATTTAAGTGATGAGGAGGAATTTCTGTCGCATATCCAGCAGAAATACCAGTAGAGCCATTTACTAAGAGACTTGGGAACATAGCTGGCAAAACGGTTGGTTCATTCGAAGTATCATCGAAGTTCGGAACAAAATCGACCGTTCTTTTTTCAATATCCTTTAGCAATTCTGAAGAAATAGCTGAAAGTCTCGCCTCCGTATAACGCATAGCTGCAGGAGGATCCCCATCAATACTTCCGTTATTCCCATGCATTTCGACAAGCAAGTTTCGTAGCTTCCAATCTTGACTCAATCGAACCATTGCATCATAAACCGATGTATCACCATGAGGATGGTAGTTACCAATTACATTTCCAACTGTTTTTGCAGATTTTCTAAAGCCTTTTTCATGTGTATTTCCTTCCACATGCATGGCATATAAAATTCTTCGTTGAACAGGCTTTAGGCCGTCTCTTGCATCAGGTAAGGCCCTTTCCTGAATAATGTATTTACTATAGCGGCCAAAACGATCACCAATAACGTCTTCTAGAGGGAGATCGCGGAATTTCTCTTGTGTAGCCATTATTCAATCTCCTCCTCTAAGACTGATATATTTTCATTTTCTAGTATACTTGCATCCTCTTCTAAACCAAATGCCACATTTGTTTCAATCCACTTTCTGCGCGGCTCAACCTTATCACCCATTAACGTTGTTATGCGGCGTTCCGCTCTAGCTGCATCATCTATTCTAACCCGGATTAAGGTGCGTGTTTCTGGATTCATAGTCGTATCCCATAACTGATCCGCATTCATTTCGCCTAAACCTTTATAACGCTGGAGCATATAGCCTTTCCCAACTTTTTTTATGGCGTCCTGCAAATCATCTTCGGCCCAGGCATACTCAATAATTTCTTTTTTGCCTGCACCTTTGCTAACTTTATATAAAGGGGGAAGCGCAATATAAATTTTACCGGCATCCAGCAGCGGCTTCATATATCGATAGAAAAAGGTTAGGAGAAGAACTTGAATATGAGCACCGTCTGTATCCGCATCGGTCATAATAATGACCTTATCGTAGTTTACATCTTCAATGTTAAAATCCGCTCCAACTCCAGCACCAACAGCATGTATGATCGTATTAATTTCCTCATTCTTAAAAATGTCCTGAAGCTTTGCTTTTTCAGTATTAATAACTTTCCCTCGCAATGGAAGAACCGCTTGAAAACGACGGTCACGGCCTTGTTTAGCTGAGCCGCCAGCTGAATCTCCTTCCACTAAATATATTTCATTTTTTTGAGGATTTCTTGATTGGGCAGGTGTTAATTTTCCAGAAAGGACCGCATCCGATCGTTTTCTTTTTTTGCCGCTCCTTGCATCCTCACGGGCTTTTCGGGCCGCTTCTCTCGCCTGATAAGCTTTAATGGCCTTTTTTATCAAAAGAGAACTTATGTTTGGATTCTCTTCAAGAAAGTAAGATAAATGCTCGGATACTACGGCATCAACTGCCGATCGTGCTTCACTTGTACCAAGCTTTCCCTTCGTCTGTCCCTCAAACTGGAGTAAATCCTCTGGAACACGGACAGAGATAATCGCAGTAAACCCTTCACGAATATCGGCACCATCTAAATTTTTATCTTTTTCCTTTAGAAGGTTAACTTTCCTAGCGTATTCATTAAAAATACGAGTCATCGCTGTTTTAGAGCCTGCCTCGTGTGTTCCTCCATCCTTTGTCCGAACATTGTTAACGAAGGAAAGAACATTCTCTGAATATCCATCATTAAATTGGAAGGCAAAATCCACTTCAATTCCATTTTGCTCACCTTCAAAGCTAACGACTGAATGCAAAACATCCTTTTCTTCATTTAAGTATTCAACAAAGGCTTCAATCCCATTTTCATAATGAAAGACTTCCTGAAGACCATGTCTTTCATCGATGATCTCTATTTTCATTCCTTTTAATAGGAATGCCGATTCCCGCAGCCGCTCACATAATGTTTCATAATTATACAGCGTTATTGAAAAAATGGATTCATCTGGCTTAAAGTGAATGGTTGTTCCGGTTTGATTTGTTTTTCCTATTTTTTCAAGAGTTGTGACTGGTTTCCCGCCGTTTTCAAAGCGCTGCTCATAAACAACCCCATCTCTTTTAATAGTAACGACAAGCCATTCGGAAAGAGCATTCACAACAGAAGCGCCAACACCATGGAGTCCTCCGCTTGTTTTATACCCGCCCTGGCCGAATTTACCTCCTGCGTGTAAGACGGTTAATATCACTTCAGGAGTTGGTTTGCCCATACGATGCATTCCAGTAGGCATCCCGCGTCCTTTATCAATAACACTTATTGAGTTGTCTTTATGTATTTTGACAATGATTTGTTCACCGTAACCTGCCAATGCTTCATCGACAGCGTTATCGACAATTTCATATACTAGATGGTGTAGCCCTCTCGCATCAGTACTCCCAATGTACATACCCGGGCGCTTTCTAACTGCCTCAAGCCCTTCGAGTACTTGTATGGCATCATCATTATAGTCAAAAGCTTCCTGATTTCTTGCCACAAACATACCCCTTTCATTACTGCAAAAAAGAATTGCTAATAAATAAATGATCAAGACTCTGCTTTTGTGCCTATATAAAGAAATAAGCATAATCATAGAAACAAAATTGATTATACATTCATTTAGCGTATTCGTCTAAAAAATAATTATCCTTTATATGATAGAAAAAGCGGATAAGAACGAGTGTTCCTTATATATATTTTACCATATTTTATTAAGCGTCTATGCTTTATTGTATCTATTTATTCAAATTTGGCAAATAAGATTTTTAATTTTAGCTGATTTATGGCTGTTTCGATAGCTGCTTTTTCAAAAAATAAAAAATGAGACCTATAAAGATCTCATGTCTTTTGCATTATTTTGTTAATGCATGTTCTACCTTAATACAGCGGTCCATAACAACTGTGTAGCCCTTTTCCTTTAAGAAATTATAGGCATTCTCATCTATGCATCTGAGCTGTGACCAAAATACATCAGCATTTATTTCAGCAAACTCTTTAGCTACCTCAAGCAGATGCTCTGAACGGCGAAAAACATTGACAATGTCAACATGACCATCAATATCCTTTAAGCTTTTGACAGACTTTACACCAAGCACTTCATCAACTGTTGGATTAACAGGAATAATTTCATATCCTGCATCCTGCATAGCCTTCGACACCATATAGGATGTTCTCTCAGGATTACCGCTTAAACCAACTACCGCAATTTTTTTTGACTTTTTGAGAATAACACCGAGCTCTTCCCTGCTTGGAATTTCAACAGACATAATATGTACCCTCCTACTAATAGCTTTACTTGCTTATCTATATCATACCGAAAAGTAGGTTATTTTACTAATAATGGACTCTTCTTGGCTGAAGGGAGGGTACATGTTATTTAAAATCGAAACACCTTTAGTACAATACTGTTTCCAACTTTTTCACTAATCGCTTTATGGATATATCTGATTCTCTCAATATAACTGCCTTATCAATCGTAATCATCTGTCTATTTTCCATTAGTACTTTTCCGTTCACAATCGTTGTTTCAACATCCGCTCTTGTGGCTGAATAAACAATTCTGGAAATCGGATCAATTTCTGAGGATGGATATGTGTGGAAATCATTTAAGTTCAAAATAGCGAGATCAGCCTTCTTCCCTGTTTCAATACTGCCAATTTCATTTTCCATTCCAACTGCTTTTGCTCCCCCGATTGTAGCCATTCTAAATACAGTTCTTGCATTCATGGCTGTTGGTCCATGGATAGGTTTTTGAATAATAGCAGCGAGTCTCATTTCATTGAACATATCCAGATTATTGTTACAAGGTGCTCCGTCAGCACCTAGACTTACATGTGCATGTGAGTTAAGTAATGACGGAATTTCAGCAATTCCTGAAGCGAGCTTAAGATTAGATCCTGGACAGTGGCTGACCTTAACTCCGCGCTCTCTAATAATTCTTTTCTCTTCTTCATCCAGCCACACACAATGTGCCAGAATTAAACGCTCATTCGCTAACCCAATGCTATCAAGGTAGACAACATTTCTCATTCCGTGTTCTTTTTCTACTAACAAAATTTCAGTAGAATTTTCAGAGGCATGTGTGTGGACTCTGACATTGTAATGCTTTGAAAGATCCCTTACTGTTGTTAATAATTCCTCCGTACATGAAACAACAAAACGAGGGCAGAAGGCATATTGGATTCTGCCGCCATCATGATTATGCCATTTTTCAAGCAGATCGACACTTTGCTGAATGGATTCTTGCGTATTTTCCCTTAAGAGAACTGGAACTTCATCTCCCTTATCCATCATGACCTTCCCTGCTAGGGCGCGAATTCCGCTTTCCGCAATTGCTTTAAAAGCAAAATCTGTATGATGAACAGTTTCCATATCTACAACTGTTGTTGTTCCACTTTGTAATAACTCCCCAATGCCAAGCATCGCTGAGTAATAAATGGATTCCTCATCATGAGATGCTTCCAGAGGCCAAATTTTTTGCTTTAACCAATCCATTAATTCAAGGTCATCAGCCTGCCCTCTAAATAATGTTTGGCATAAATGTATATGAGTTTGTATAAATCCCGGTATCACCGTGCGTCCTGAAGCATCAATAATTTTACTTGCATAATGGCGGAGATTTTGTCCGATTTCAACAATTTTGTCATCTACAATATAAATATCTCCTGTAATAATTTCTTCCTTCTCATTCATCGTAACGATTTCTGCGTTCCTAATGAGAATGCTGCTCATTTTACACCTCCTTGTAACTGGCTTGTCATATCGGCTTTCTTTTCGTCAAAGTTCAAAATTAATGATTTATAAAAATCGATCGATCTTTTATAGGCAGCAATGCTTACCCATTCATTTGGCTGATGGGCAAGCTTCTCATCACCTGGTCCATAGATTAATGTAGGGATTTCGCTTCTTGGATTTAATACAGCTGCATCTGTATAATAAGAAACACCAAAGCAATTTGAATCCTCTTCATTTTTTATTTCTAATGCACAGTGAATAATATCTGATGAAACAGCGGTAAGAATAGGTGGACGGTCTAACACTTTCGTTATCTTGAACTGATGGAGCTCGTTATTTTCAACAAGTTTATTAAGTTTTTGATTTAGCTGTTCTATTAAATGGTCATGTGATTGTGGAGGAACTGTACGTATATCCACCCGAATTGAACATCGATCCGGAATGACATTCGTTTGAATCCCCCCATTGATCATTGTAACCGCAAGGCTGCTGCTTCCAAGAGGTTCCTTTTCTAGTTTCCACTCAACTTTTAGTGAATCTAACACATTTATTATTTGCATCATATGATCAACAGCATTGATTCCTTGATCTGGCATAGACCCGTGAGCGGTTTTTCCATATGTGCTAATTTCTAGCCAAAGTGCTCCCTTATGTCCAACAACAACCTTTTCATTTGTCGGTTCACCGATTACTAGTGCATCAATGACTCGATCGTCATTTCCTTCTAAAAACGCCCTAGCTCCGCAGCTATCGACTTCTTCACCAGCTGTTGCCAAAAATGTAATAGTGGCAGGAGGTGTCTTTTTTTCCAAAATCAAAGATTCTAATGCTAAATACATGGCAGCCAAGCCGCTTTTCATATCTGAAGCCCCTCTGCCATAAATCCTTTCTTCTACAATGTCCCCTGAAAAAGGGGCAAACTGCCATTCAGCCTCTCCTGGGGAAACCGTATCCATATGGCCGCACAGAAATAAATGCTTATCACCACTGCCCTTGAGTGTCACCTCAAAATTGCTTCTATTTTTCTCAAGATAAGTCATTTTGAAGGGGATGCCCTTCATCTTACATCGTTCAATAAAAGCCTCAGTTACCTCATGCTCATTACCTGGAGGATTGGAACTATTTATCCGCAGAAGCTCCTGAAGGAATTGAATATCATCCATTATTCTACCTCCACTATTTGCATTTTTAGAGATGTAACCTTCCATCCGTTTACAGGTGCCATATCTTGCGAACATGTTGTACAGGCGATGACCACGTCCTCCAAGGCCTTGAGCCTCACATAGTCACCTGGCTTTGAAAGTGGCTCTTCAATCACATAATCACCTTGATCGTCCAGCACATTATTCATAAATAGATTAATAGGATCTGGAACAATAGCTGGATGAATATTAAACTTCTTTAAAGCTGTTTCTAAATTGTCATAGCAATTTGGATGATCATCGTGATCAAAATCCATTTTATACCTATAATAATCGCAGGCTGGAAAAAATATATCGTGGATGCCGACAGTATCTTCTACTAGCTGCATAAGAGGACGACGTTTATTGCTATATAGTAAATCGCCTTTTTTTAACCGAATACTGCTTAATGATGCTCTCATATGAACGGGGGATACATATTCATGAGGATCTGTATGATTAAAACAAACAAAATCCCCAACCTGCTTCCCTTCCAAGTCAATAATAATAAGCTCTTCGCCTTTTCTTAAGAAAGCGCTTCTGCCTTCGTAGGGAGGAATGATGATCTCTTCACGAATTCTGTCCCTATTAAAGATTTCTCTCATAAAATCACCCTCCGTTTATTCAATAAAAACGGCAACTGCCCGGATTGGGGAGCCAGTGCCTTTCCGAATCCTGAGCGGAAGCCCGAAGTATAAAAATCTCATACCGGCTATTTGGTCTAAATTACAAAGGTTTTCCGTATTGGTCATGCCATACTCCCTGCAAATTAGGTGGCCGGAATACTTTGGATCATCTGGATGATCGATTGCCGGAGCATCGATGCCGATATTGACAACGCCTTTCTCTGCAAGCCACTTAGCAGCTTGGTAATCAAGCCCTGTATAAGTAGTTAACCATGCATCTGTTCCGTACGATCTGTTATAATGGCCAGTATAGAGAAGAACAATGTCTCCCTTCTCGATAAACTGACCCGATTTATTTAGGGCACTCTCAAGATCCTGACTCGTAATATAACGATTTGTCGGAACATGTGAGACATCAAGGCAAACGGCTGGACCATAGAAATATTCTAATGGCATTTCATCAATGTATTTCCCATTTGGATCATACTCGTATGTAGCATCACTATGGGTTGGCCCATGTTCATTAATGATTAAATTGTTCGTAGCAAATGGAAATCCTATCTTTTTTTCCGATTCTTCATGTGTAATATTAGTAAAAATCATCGTAGATGGATGAAGAGGGAAGACTGGCATCCCATGATAGATTTCCTGAGTTAAGTCTACTAATCTGACTCCCATAATTTTTCCCTCCAATTCAAAAAGCGTAAGCGCCTTCGGAACAATCAAAGGGCGATTGTTCCTGCGACGACTTTTCTTGATGTATTTTTAAATAATCGTAGGAATAACCTCAAACTTGTCTACATCAATCAATCCCATATCAGTAATTTTCCATTTCGGACTTGTGACTAGTGACCAGAAGGATAAATGCATGAATGGAACCTCCATTCCGCATCCAAGCTCTTCCTTTGCAAGCCTTGAAAGCTCATCAACCTTATCACTCATTTCCTTACCGGTTAATTCATCTGTCATAAGACCACCTATCCGGAGCGGAAGGTCTCCAACGACTTTACTATCCTTAATCATGGCAATTCCGCCTCCCATCGCAATGACACGATTGACTGCAGTTACCATATCCTCATAATTCGTCCCTGTCACAATAATATTATGAGTATCGTGGGCAACACTTTCTGCAATGGCTCCACTCTTTAAATCAAAGCCATGCAAGAATGTTTTCCCTACTTTTCCTGTTCTTCCGTGACGTTCAACAACTAGTAATGGCAATACATCCTGCTTTAGACAAGGCTGGACAATTCCATCCTTCACATTCAGTGTATACTCGCCCTCGCTAGTTAAATTTTGGAAAGGGATGGCTTCAATAGCTCTTACCCTTGTACGGGATCCTGTAGCATTAATAGTGAGTTCGTCTTTTGTAACTGCTTTTCTTTTAATCGATTTCTTAACACTTTCAGGATAAATATACGGGGCTATGTCGATAGTTAGTTCGCCTTTTTCGGCAGCTTTTTTACCACCGAGATATACTTGATCAATCGTCATATTCATTAAATCACTGATAACGGCAATATCTGCCCTTTTACCAGGTGCGATCACTCCTACATCCTTAAATCCGAAGTGAGTTGCCGGATTAATAGTTGCCATTTGGATGGCTTCGACAGGATCAATTCCTTCCGCGATCGTTCTCCGGACAATATCATTCATATGTCCATATTTCAGAAGATCTGCAGGAACCATATCATCTGAAACTAAAATGGCTCGTCTCGAATCCAATCCATCCTCTGTAATCGCACGGATACACTCTGCCATATTTCGTTGGGAGGATCCTTCCCTCATAAACACACTTACTCCATAACGCAGCTTTTCAACCATTTCTTCCTTCGTAGTCGTTTCATGACAAGAAACATGGGTGCCTCCGCTTATAATATGTGCTGCCAGTTCTTTCCCAAATAATCCAGGAGCATTTCCCTCGACAGTTTTACCAATACTGTTTGCATAGGAGACCGCTGCCACTAAATCATCTATTAATTCAGGGGCATGTTGATAAACTGGTTGGATATTACTAAAGCTTTGAATTTCGCCAATCCCTTGAACATATGGATCATTTAATAAGTCCTTCATATCCTTAGCTGAAACGTCATACCCTGAAGTTTCTAGTCCAGGAGCATCAGGTACGGCACAAGGAACAGTGAATAAGATGCGGTTTGGAAGGGTTTTCGCTTCTTCAATCATCGCTTTCATTCCATGAACACCGAGAACATTACCAATCTCATGCGGGTCGCCAATTAATGTTGTCGTCCCTGTCGGTATGGAGAGCTTTGAAAATTCCGTACATGTCAGCATGGCACTTTCAAAGTGCATATGAGAATCAATAAAGCCCGGGCTAATAAATTTCCCCTTAACATCTTCTATCGTGGTTTTCGGACCAATCAGATCCTTTGCATCTCCAACCATCAAAATATATTGTCCTTTAATGGCAACATCTGCTTCATATATTTCACGGGTGATTACATTAATAAAATACCCGCCTCTAAGGACTATGTCCGCATATTGATGTGGATGCAATAATACATCAATTAATTTTCGATATTGAATAGCCTCTTTTATTTTAAGAGCGTCCACCGTTTAACCTCCTGTCATCGTTCCTTCCAAACTATCAATTATTCCAATAATTGCAGCATCAATGGGTGCCTCTTTATTCCTGATCGCTCGTGAAGCCATGCTTCCTGTCACATAGATCACTCTTTCACCTATGCCGGCTCCTACAGTATCAACGGTAATAATGGGGTTTGGCAGTACCTGTCCATCTAATCCAATCGGCTGTGTAATTAATAGCTTCGTCCCTACTAGATTTTCATCTTTTCTCGTAGCAGTTACCCGGCCAACCACAATTCCCATGTGCATAAAGATCGTCCCCTTATTCTGTAATTATTGCAATATTCAACTCTCTTGCCATATCCTTGGCAAGGGGAGTAATGATAGTCTGACTTGACATACTCAATGTATGTTGATTTTGTTGATGCAAATATCGTATTGTTTCTGCGGTAACAATTGATTTATTTAGTGAATGATTAAGAAAAGCATCAAAATTATCATCTTCATTGATGAGGTCTATCCCTAACCCTTTTAACTGAATCATCTGTTCTTTCAGTTTTCTTTTAAACGCTTGAGATCCTTTATCCATACCCTTCAGCCGCCATAGCTGATGATTAGCGTCTATCCCTATTTTTAATGCGATGACTTTCTTACCAGTCATTAAACTATGAAGAATCAGACGGACAAAAGGTCTTTGTTCATTGAAGGAAAGAATATCTGATACTAGCGAAAATGACAGGATTGGGAGAAAGACTATATCAATCTTATTTTTTTCTGATAATTGCTGATGAGAAATCCAATCATCATTGCCAATTATTCTCGCAAGGTCATTTCTTTCGTCATGTGAGTAAATCGAATCTTCCACTGAGATTCGGAGCATGCATTGTTTACTAGTTAGGTCTTTTAAATATAAAAGTCCTGGTTCCATTCCAATCAAATGAGAGGTAATTAGAGCCAGGACATATGGTCTTTTCTGTAGGCTCTTACTGTAGCTGTTTCGGTTAGACAGCTCGCGCAGAGTGTGTTTCATCATTACACTCTGCTTATTTGAGCTCATATTTATTCACCAATCGTTTTAGATAATAGGGCTCTTTCCACTTCGCTGTGAGGTCTAGGGATAACATGGACAGATACCAATTCTCCAACACGGCTTGCCGCTTCAGCTCCCGCATCTGTCGCTGCTTTAACAGCCCCTACATCTCCTCTTACCATGACAGTTACAAGTCCAAAGCCAACCTTTTCATAGCCGCAAATTTCTACATTCGCTGCCTTAACCATTGCATCAGCAGCCTCTACTGCACCAACTAAACCCTTTGTTTCTATTAATCCTAATGCTTCACCCATGATTTATTTCCTCCTCATAATGATTAATTTGATTTGTTATTGTCTTCCTCTGATTGACTGTTTTCCGTTATATCATTTTCCGCTTTTTTAGTGGTTCCCTTTTTCATTGAGCCTTTTATATTTTTTCCCTTCGCTTCAGCTCTCTCCGTATTCTCCTCAGAGCCTTCCTTCTTAATTAAGCTCTTCTCTTCAAGTTTAAAATGAGGTAATAGTTTACTTGCTACTTCGTTGTGAGCCCTTGGAATCACATGAAAGGAAATTACCTTTCCAATACGATCTGCAGCTTCCTTACCAGCATCCACAGCAGATTTAACTGCGGCGACATCCCCGCTGAAATGGACCGTAACACCCAGATACCCATTTACGCCAATTACTTTTTCGATGCCTACAATTTCTACATCCGCGGCTTTAACTGCAGCGTCTGCAGCAGAAACAGCTGTTAAATAGCCCACTGTTTCTATTAATCCTAGTGCTTGCAATTACATAGCCTCCAGTCATATAAAGTTATTTAAACCTCTCAGCTTCCTTAAGTAATTCGGCAGAGACTTCTGAAATCGTTATGAATGGACCATAAAGAAGTAAATATCCTTTCTCTACGGTATAGTTGAAATTTATATTTGGTGATTTTTTCAATAAACGATCTAATATAAGAATGGATGAATAATGATTTATTCCATCAAGTACAGCGACCCCATCTACATGAGCATTCAAATTAAGCTGTTTTGTTAACCATGGACTAGGAGAATGAACTTTAAAAAGCTGTAAAGGCTTATAAGAATGGTGAGAAAGTTTTTGAAATAATGTTTTTACGGCCTCGGTTAGTTTGGCGGTATCTTCTTCATACAATTCAAGAATAAAGCCACTGCTTTTTTCTTTTTCCCATAACAAACTATATTTCATGGCCGAATACTCTCGTAAAATCTCATTCACTAGAAATAACTGGCCGATTGACGATTGTTCACTTGAAATGACCCCAACGGAATGTGACTTTAGCGGCCTCTGAAATGATTCCATCAGTTTTTCAGATAGACCAGAATAGACCCAAGCTTTTATTCCATTTCTCGTTTGGCCGATAAACTTACTTTCTTCATTAAAATGGTTATTTACATATGAACCTTTTTGAGGCTTATTTAATGGTTGGTTACCTTGTACAAGAGAGATTTTTTGCAGTTTAGATATGGAACCTGTAATGGAATCACTACTCCCCGTTTTAGTATGAACATTTCTTTGTTCATTTTTGGATGAATGATTGATTAGATCTTTATTAGTATTAGCAGGCACTCCAGCTAATCTTTTTTGGATATTTTTTTGCTGATAGTTTGGACGATTTATTCCCGCTATCGATTGTTTTGAAGCTTCTTGTTTGTTGTCATTGACAGTGGATTTCGAATAAACAAACCTTGAATTCCCCCCGTTAAAAAGAGGATTCTCTCTCGGCTTATTAGCTGGCTTTAATACTTCCTGAACAATATTTTTCATGAATTCTGACAAGCGTAATCACCTCCTAGAGAATCTTAGCAAGCTCTGCATGCGGTCGAGGAATGACATTAAAGGATACTAACTCTCCTCCGGTCTTAGAATTAGCCGTTTTCCCCACTTCAACAGCGGCAGTTACAGCTGCAACATCTCCTTCTACAATTACAGTCACTAAACCAGAACCGACTCGTTTTAAATCTACTAAACTAACATTGGCTGCTTTGGCCATGGAATCAAGTGCTTCTATAGCAGCTGTTAATCCCCTTGTTTCAATCATCCCAATTGCCTTCATTTCCATCCCCCTTTCCAAGGTCAATATGATGAACTAGTTAAATGAACTTATATTTTTTTCATTCAGGTAGAAAACTTTAACAGTTTCATTTGATTTTTCTAGTTCCTCTATAAATAATCTTCAAGATTGACTTCAATTGGAATGGATGTTCTTTTAAACATTTCTTCCTCTCCTAAAGGATATGTGGCGTCTATTCCCATTTTATCGGAAACACCTCTTAGGTTATGGGAGGATTCGAGTGGAGAACCTTTAGCTCCAGGTACAATAAATACATCATTAGAGGCCTGAACCCTAGTTGCAATCGCCCATTCAACATCGTCTGAATCGAAAATATCAACATCATCGTTTACGACAACGACATGCTTTAAATCTTTATCACTAGCAAATGCAGCAAGTGCGGCTTGCTTTCCATCCCCTTCAGACTTTTTCTCGATTTGAATGACAGCATGGTAGCGAGCAACACCTCCCATCGGAATATGTACACCTTTAATATTCGGCACGACTTGCCTAACAGTACTTAATAAGGTCGCCTCCCGAACTAGAGCCATTGGCAGTCTTTCTTCATAGCTTGAAGGGAAAATGGTCTGGTTTATGGCTTGATTCCGATAGGTTACAGCAGATATTTCCACGATTGGCTGAGGGGATCTAAACCCATAATAACCGGCCAATTCTCCAAATGGCCCTTCCATCTCACGTTCATTCGGTAACATTCGGCCCTCAAAAACAATTTCCGCTTCTGCTAGAACATCTATATCCACTGTCTTACAGCGAACAACATCTAAGGATTGTCCAAGTAAAGCCCCCGCAATGTCTAATTTATCCGTATGATATAGGTGTGTGCTAATCTGGGAACTCAAAACGACAGCTGGCACTACCCCAAACATAACGGCCACTTCCATTGGCTCACCCAGTTTTTCATAATATGAATACTGTTCCAATAACTCTGGCGAAGTAATTAAAATATTTGTTCGATTTCCGCCTAGATACTGCATTCTCCTTATAGATGTATACCTTTTCTTTCCTGTTACATCCTTTACAACAAGTATCCCTGATACATAATAGGCACCTGAATCCCCTTCGTGAAAGGTCGGTATTGGAAACAGGTCAGCTAAATCGAAATCGCCTGTTACTAAATTTTCCTGTACAGGTCCAGTTTCCTTTAAAGTTGTAGGGATTGGATTAACAATGGAGTTAATGATTTTAGGGATCAGTTCCGAAGCATGTATTCCCATGCTATCAGCAACTAGCTCACGATCTCCGCCTAATCCTGCTGCCATTGCTGATTGATACCCTTTGACTTTTTCAAAGAGGAATGGCTGCTTTCCATTTTTCGTATTTACAACAGCACCTAATTCATAGCGGGGATCTACTTCTCGTTTAATTCGATATAGGAGGCCTCTATTCTCCCAGTCATCTAATAATGCTCTCATTGTTACAGGTATCATGAATTTTCCCCCCACCTTTCCAGCAGTCGATGATCAATATTAAGCATGTCTAAAATTCGGGCTACCATGAAGTTTGCCAGCTCCCATATTTCTGTTGGCTTATGGTAGAATCCTGGAGAGGCTGGCATGATACATGCACCTGTCTCTGCAAGCAGTGTCATATTCCGTAAGTGTATTAGATTAAATGGGGCTTCCCTTGGAACGATAATAAAATTTCGTTTTTCTTTTAAAACTACACCTGCCGCTCTGCTTAGCAATGTATCGCCGACACCATTCGCAATGGCCCCAAGTGTATTCATGGAACAAGGGACTATAACCATCCCGTCTGTCAAATAGGATCCGCTTGCTATCGATGCAAACAAATTTTTATTACTATGGACAGTGGCATATTCTTTAAGCTCCTCCATCTTAACCCCGCACTCAAACTGCATTACTTTCTCTCCCATTTCCGTAACAATTAAGTGCGTTTCTATTCCTAATTGATGAAGAGCGCGGATCAAAGTATATCCATACAATGATCCGCTAGCCCCAGTAATACCCACTAAAATTCTTCTTTTTCGGTCTGTATGAGTGTTAATATTAAACAACCTTTTCGTCTAGGGAGAATTTATTTTTCGCTGCTTCTTTATATTCTTCTGTTGTCATGATATCTCCGAAAATATCAATATCTCTTAATCCGGAAACATGCATATCATCATCTTGAGACGCTGTTCCATCGGAAATACAGATTACATTATATCCATGATATAGAGCATCAGATGCGGTGCTGCGAACACAAACATTTGTCCATACGCCTGTTAAAACGACTGTATCTATTTCCTCTTCCCTAAGGAACAGATCAAAATCGGTATAGCTGAATGCACTATGTCTTCTCTTCTGAACGACATAGTCACCCTTATCCTCTTCCGGCTGCAGCTCAGGTATGAACTCTGATCCCCATGTGCCTTTTACAGCATGAACAGGTCTTACACGGAAATCCCTATCATTTTTTCGATGAGCCTCCTGTACGTGTACTACCTGAATATCTAAATCGTGAGCAAAATCGATTAGCTCCCTAATTTTAGGGACAATTTTTTCACCACTTTCACAGCGAAGAGCTGCATTTTCACCAATAAAATCATTGAGCATATCAATTACCACAACACAATGTTTCTTTCCTTTAAGTTCCACTTATCTTTCATCCTTTCAGAAAACTGATTTCATTTTTCTTTTTGTTATATCAATATATGAAACTATTCGAATCTACATGATTGAAAACTAAAACATCAATTTTGTGTTACAGCTTCAGCTTCCTTTGTTTCTACTTTTACGGCTTCATATTTTTCATATTTTAATGTTCTTTCCAGTCTCTGAATACTTTGACGAGGCACGTACTCTCCATAGCCTGCTTCTCCGACAATTCCACCGTTATCTTCATCGAAAACAACGTTTCCGCGGATTATTGTCTGTACTGGCTTTCCTTTTAATTTCAAGCCATGTAATGGATTATACTTCGCCATTGATTCGGTTTTTTGTTCATCAATGACATATTCCTTTTCAAGATCGATTATAGTGAAGTCAGCATCACTGCCAATTTCCATTGATCCCTTCTTCGGATAAATGCCATAATGAATGGCAGCATTCCTGCTCGTAACCTCTACAAAACGTGATAGTGATAGACGGCCTTTATTTAGTCCTTCACTTACTAGGATAGGGACCATTGTTTCTACTCCTGGAATACCAGGGAAAGTATTCCAAATCGTCGCTCCTGGATATTCTTTTTCTGTTGCTATTTCATATGGAGCGTGGTCAGTTCCAACGAAATCGATTGTTCCATCGGCAAGTGCCTGCCAGTGAGATTCATTGTCTTCCTTACCGCGCAATGGAGGAGCAATTTTTGCATATGAACCACGTTCTGACATTGAATCCTGTGCGTTTAGTACGAGGTAATGAGGGCAAGTTTCAGAAGTAACTTTAATCCCCCGTTTCTTAGCGGCCCTCACTAGCTCCACTCCCTCTTTTGTACTCATGTGCACAACATGGACACGGGCATCTGTTGCTTCGGCAAAGCTTAGAATTAATTCGATTGCGACCTTTTCAGCTAGACTGGACCTGGCCTCTGCCCATGCTGGACCATCTAAACGCCCCTCTTTTTCTAGCTTCTTAGAGTTAAAAGTGCAAATATCATAGTTTTCAGCATGCACACCTATTGGCAAACCTGTTTTTGCCACATGTTTAAAGATTTCAAGCATTTCAGCATCTGAAACCTTTGGGAAAGTTGGTACGGAAGGTGTCATATACACTTTAAAAGCGACAACCCCTTCATCAATTTGCGGATAAATATTATCGATCCAGCCTTCACGGGCATCTTCTCCCGTCATTCCTCCCCAAAAGCAATAATCTATATATGCTTGGTCACGAATCGGACCTATTTTCTTTTGGAAACTATCCCCATCCCGAACAGAAGGCTTGCTGCAGCATGGCATATCAATGATCGTTGTCAATCCGCCAGCTGCTGCTGAACGGCTTCCAGTTGCAAAAGTTTCTCTATGGGTAAAGCCTGGATCCATAAAATGTGTATGCGGGTCAATACAACCAGGAACAACTAGCTTGCCTTCAACATCAATAACCTGTGTAGCATTTAAGAAGCTAATGTCATTGGAATACCCAATAATTTTTCCATCATTTACTAGTATATTCGTTAAGACTTGGCGATCTCCTTGTGGAATATTCGCATTTTTCAGAATTAAATCCATAGTTTATACCCCTTCTGCTATTTTTATTTCTGCTTTATGCAGATTATTAAAGGACATCCATTGAGTGTTCAGTTTTTAACTGATTCATTTGCCCATCTTTAGATATATTTAAATCCTTATAATTAAAGACCACATTTAGTAAAATGGCTGTCAAGCTTCCTATTACTATTCCATTTTCAACGAGTAAACGGGCACCTGTTGGAAGACTGCCAAAGATAGCAGGAACTACCGCAGATCCTAATCCAATTCCAACGGAACAAGCAATAATTAAGAGGTTTTCGTTTTTAGTAAAATCTACAGCTGAAAGCATTCTAATCCCTGATGAAATCACCATACCAAACATTGGAATCATGGCACCGCCCAGGACAGCCATAGGGATGACGGTAGTTAGAGCTGCGATCTTAGGCAAAAGTCCTAAAATCATTAGTATGACCCCAGCAGAGATTACAACGTTTCTAGTTTTTACTTTAGTTAGAGCTACAAGGCCAACATTTTGAGAGAATGATGTATAAGGAAAAGCATTAAATATTCCTCCAATTACAACTGCAAGCCCTTCTGCTCTTAATCCCTTTTTAATATCCTTGGATTCTAGTTTTCGTTCACAAACATCCCCTAATGCTAGAAATACACCAGTGGACTCTATCATACTTACAATGGCGACTAAGGTCATTGTCAAAATAGCTGATGCATTAAAAGTAGGCAGACCGAAATAGAAAGGCTGAACAATATGAAACCAGGAAGCATTAGCAACCTCCACGAAGCTAACCATTCCCATAAAATATGCGACTATTGTTCCTGCAATTAGCGATAGCAGGACAGAAATTGCTTTCATATATCCTTTGAAGAAACGATTCATTAAGATAATTAGAATCAGTGTAAGTATGGCTAAGAATAAATTTTTGGAGCTGCCAAAATCGGGAGAGCCCAGCCCACCAGCAGCATTATTCATTGCGACTGGAATTAAGGAAACCCCAATAATAGCAACAACTGAACCAGTGACAACAGGAGGGAAAAAACGCATAATTTTACTCATAAACTGCGATAATATCATGACGATAATTCCGGAGACAATGATGGCGCCATAAATCGCGGTTATTCCTTGTAATTGTCCAATGGCTATCATCGGCCCTACCGCTGTAAATGTACAGCCCAAAATGACAGGTAATTTTATACCGAAATGCTTTCCGCCTATGACCTGTAATAATGTTGCTATCCCACATGTAAATAGATCAATCGAGATTAAATATGCAAGTTGTTGAGCATTCAATCCAATTGCAGGTCCTACAATTAAAGGTACAATGACAGCACCTGCATACATTGCCAATACATGCTGAAATCCTAAAGTTCCAATTTTAACAGGATTTAGCTTTTCCAAGGTCAGCCCCCCATATTTACAAAATGTATCTTCTGTATAAACTCGGGATGCATTTCGCTATTTTCCTAATAAATCACCTCCAAAAATAGAAATTTGTATATAAAAAACCGCAGTAATAGAAAACATCTTCCATAAGATGATGATCTACTACTGCGGTTTCATATAACTTCCGTTAAACAAAAGCTAAAGGAACCGCTTTCAAAATGGTTAAGAGTAGTTGCGGCTTGCACAGCTCTCCCAAACAAAATTGATAGCTTATTATTCTTTAAAATAAATGATTGTACATGATTCTTCCGTAACAGGATCGTAATCTTTTAAAATGGTCTTCACTTTAAAAGGCAGCATCTCTTCAATCTGATCTTTAAATAACGATTTGAATTCAACACTTAATGCTGAATCAACCGAAATAGTCAAATGTTGGAAATTTTTACTAAGCATATGAAGCGACTGGACCCGTTTATGCTGAGCAAAAATGATTACCCTGTCATCAAATATTTCTATTCGCTGTTTCTTTACACCGACACCGTGAATTTCTTGGTTGACTCGGTTATAAAGAAGAGCAATATCCTTTTTTAAAGATTGATGGGTATGTATAGAAATAATAGACATATTTGCCTCCCGTTACTCACTATATTAAAACAAAGTGAGTTTTATTGTCAATAGTATTATCTGAAAATTTATACTTGACAAAATATTGAAACGGCTATTACACTACAAATCAACTTATACTTTTTTGAAATTTTAACATTATTAGTAAAAAATATCTAATATTATTATTTTCGTATAACCTCAAAAATCGGTTTGAGGGTTTTTCTACTAGGGACCGTAAATTCCTAACTACGAAAGGGTTTCTTACGTGTGAAAATTTCACGGCAGCCTTTTTGTATGGGAATTTTTTTGTTCCTTAGCCTGAATGCTAAAAAAAAGTACTATTTAAATCCAATTAACAATGAACAAAAACTAACTGCTTATTTTCCTGCACAATAATGTTATCTTTCAGACACCCCGTGACAGCTACACTCTTCCAATTGCAAAATTTCCTAATACGTAGTCCATTTACCTAATATTCTATTTGAAAAATCAATATAGAAAACACTATTTAACAGTACACCCTATAAAGATTATTCACAAATAAATAAGAAATCAATTATATGGAGGGAAACTGATGAGAGAAATAAATTTTACTGTTAATGGCTCACCTTGTATTGTTTCGTGCCCACCGGCCAAAACTTTGCTGGACGTCTTAAGGGAGGATCTAAAGCTGACAGCCAGCAAGGAATGCTGTGGCAAAGGGGAATGCGGATCATGTTCAGTTTTATTAAACGGTGAAGTGGTCTGCTCCTGTTTGATTCTCGCAGGTCAAGTTATAAATCAAGAAATAGTAACTTGTGAAGGAGTCGGATTAACTTCAAATATGGATGTTATCCAAGAATCCTTTGTAGTAGAGGGTGCCACTCAATGCGGGTATTGCACGCCAGGCATAATTGTCTCTGCAAGAGCCTTTCTAGATAGAATCGATTATGTGCCAACGACTGATCAAATTAAAACAGCATTAGGTGGAAATCTTTGCCGATGTACCGGCTATACAAAAATCATTAAAGCCATCCAAACTGCTGCCGAAAAGGAAATGAAATTAATAGGAAAAGCAACTACGTGATGAAGGTTTCAGCCATTTTGCTTTCTGCAGGATTATCAAGTCGTATGTGGCCGCTCCCTCATAAAGGATTGCTTCAATGGAAAGGAAAAATGTTAATCGAACACCAGATTCAAATGCTGTTAAATTCGAATCTGTCAGAAACCATTGTTGTTGTTGGCCATGAGGCTGAGAAATTTTTACCTATAACAAATCGTTATCCTGTTAAAACGGTATATAACGAGAACTATCGTCAAGGAAAATGTTCATCTATCATTAAAGGTCTTCAATCGATAGATCGCTCCTCTGACATGATATTAATTACAGCTGTTGATCAGCCAATTGAAATTACCGTAATTAAACAGCTTATTCAATCACTTCAAGATTCTAATTGTTTAATTGCCATACCGTTAAATAATGGGAAAAGAGGACACCCTATACTATTCTCGAAAAATATTATTCATGCTCTTCTATCGATACGGGAAGAGACGCAAGGACTTCGTAATATTATTCGCAAATATGAAGACCAAATAGTGGAGTCTGTCATCGACAATACCCTTATTTCCCAAAATATTAACACTCCGATGGACTACCGAATTTCTCTAAAAATAAGCAATTCTTAGTAGGCAAAGGAAATCATTCAGATTATGTAAGGAGGTCTCTAAATGCTAGTTTCAGAAATTGACGTAATTTCTCCAGCTACATTAATGGAATGCCTTTCGATTATTTCTAATAAAGGCAAAAATTCAAGACTCATAGCTGGAGGAACGGACGCTGTTGTCCGTATGAAGGATGGAAAATGGCGTCCAGAAACATGGATTAATATTAATGGTTTAAAGGAACTGAGATTCATCCATGAAAAAAATGGAGAAATTCACATTGGACCGTTAACAACCCATACAGATATCGTCCACTCCCCTTTGCTTCAAGAAAAAGCTGATGTGCTTGTAGAAGCATCTAGAGAAGTTGGAGCGATTCAGATGCAAAACATTGGAACAATCGGTGGAAATATTGGCACTGCCTCCCCTGCCGGAGATACAATTCCAGCACTGTATGTGTTAAATACAATATTGGAGCTAAGCTCGTTAACAAATAAACGACTCGTTCCTATTAATGAGTTTTTTATCGGACCAGGCAGAACCGTCCTAAAAGATAATGAAATGATTACAAAAATCATTATTCAGCCCCAGGATGAAAATGAAATAGGGATATTCCAAAAGCTTGGACCGAGAAAAGCACAGTCAATATCAATTGTAAATGTTGCCATTTCATTATTAATGGGAGAAGGCCGTCAAGTTTTAAAAGGCAAAATTGCCTTCGGTTCCGTAGCCCCAACGATTATTCGTGCAAAAAAATGTGAATCGATTATGACGCTAACTCCATTGACAGATGAATTAATACAAAACATTGCAAAAATAGCCTGGAAAGAGGTTATGCCAATTACGGATGTAAGAGCAACAGCGGAGTACCGCCGTGATATGGCAAGTGCCCTTTTAGAGCGAGGACTTTATCGACTCATCAGGAGGTGGGAGAATAAATGAAACATACAAATGAACAAAGCAATAGCCGGGAATTAAATTGGATCGGAAAAAGAGTAAGAAGAATCGATGGACCTGAGAAAGTAACAGGTGAATTAAAATACATGACAGATTACCATTTTGACAATATGGTTTGGGGAAAGGTTTTGCGCGCCAAATATCCTCATGCAAGAATAAAGTCTATTCAAATTGAAAAAGCTGAACAGCTTCCTGGTGTCGTTTGTGTCTTAACACATAAGGATATCCCAGGCTTTAATGGGTTTGGAATCGTTATCCCGGACCAGCCTGTGCTATGTTCTGATATCGTTCGCTGTACGGGTGATGCCGTAGCATTAGTCGCAGCAGAAACTCAAGAGATTGCTGAACAAGCGTCGGAATTAATTGAAGTTGACTATGAACCGATTGAGTTTGTGATAGATGCTGAAAAGGCGATGACCCCTTCATCACCTAAATTGCATCCGGATGGAAATATTCATAGCCATGTCATCATCAAAAATGGCGATACTGAAAAAGCATTTGAGGAAGCAGATATTATTGTCGAGAATACATTCTACTCCCCTCGACAAATGCACGCTTTTATCGAAACAGAAGGCGGATGGGGTGTAATGGATGAGGAAGGCTATATTACCATTCGCTGTCCTGGACAATATGCCCACCGTGACCGGGCGCAAATTGCACGGGCCATTGCATATAACCCAGAAAGGATTCGAGTAATTTCCAGCCCTATAGGCGGTGCCTTTGGAGGCAAGGATGAAATTACTGTGCAAATATACCTAGCCCTTCTTGCCATGTATACAAATGGGCGTCCTGTAAAGATCCATTTAAGCCGAGAAGAATCTGTGATCGCCGGGATTAAAAGGCATCCATTTAAGGTACAAATGAAAACAGCAGCAAAAAAGGACGGTACTTTAATTGCCAATGAAGTAAGAGCAGTAGCTGACACGGGGGCTTATGCATCATTAGGTGGAGCTGTTATAGCTCTAGCCATTGAACATTCATGCGGACCTTACAAAATTCCGAACGTAAACCTTGAAGGGTTCTGTGTGTACACAAATAATGGCATTGCAGGTGCCTTTAGGGGTTTTGGAGTTAATCAGGTTTGCATGGGAATTGAAACTCATATGGACATGATAGCTGAAAAACTAGGGATAGATCCGATTGAAATTCGAAAGAAAAATGTTTATCACCAAGGCGAAATGTCTAGTTTAGGCCATATCGTCCAATCAAGCGTTGGCACGTATAAAACGCTTGAAGCCGCAGAAAATTGTGACCTCTGGAAAAACCGTGAAAAATATAAAAAAGAAGTAAGTGAACCATGGAAAAAGCGAGGTGTTTCGCTTGCCACATCCTTTCACGGAATTGGGATGGGAATTGGATTGCCTGACTATGGTGCAGCTTCCATCGAACTCCTTCCGGATGGCAAGTTTTTAGTGGCAGTTGGCTGTGAAGAAATTGGCGGAGGAAATAGCACCGCCTATGCACAAGTGGCAGCCGAATTATTAAATTGTGATATTCACTTAATTAAAGTCGTCCAGGGTGACACCCTTCAAACACTTGATGGCGGTACGGTAACCGCTTCCCGCTCCACGTATACAGGAGGGAGAGCAGTTGCAACAGCAGCGCCAAAAATGGTAGAGCTGTTAACCGAAACGGCAGCTCAGATACTTAATCTACCCCTAACAAGTATTGAAATTAAACAAAACTGCCTTACAGCCAATGGAGAAAGCCTAACCTATCAACAAATATATAATTACCTGCATGAACAGCATCGGAATACAAGAATTGAAGGACATTTTATTCTCCCAAAAGAAAAGACTGAAATTAAAGGATCTGGCGGAGCCCCCCATCACCTGTACGGGTATTTAACCCATGTTGTTATGGTTGAGGTTGATACATTGACCGGGGAAACAGACGTTCTTCACGTAGTATCTATTCCTGATGCAGGGAAAGTTATTAACCCGCAAGGACTTGAAGGTCAAGCTGAAGGCGGTGCTGTAATGGGTATTGGCTACACCCTTTATGAGGATATAGTGATTGAAAACGGCTATCATAAAACAAAAAACTTTACTGACTATATTATTCCAACTATTAGAGAAACACCTATTATTGAAACCATCCCTGTAGAGGATGCCCCTGAACAATCAGGACCATTTGGCGCTAAAGGAATTGGAGAGGTCGTCATGATTCCAATTATTGCCGCTATCATGTCAGCTATTTATGATGCTACTGGGGCAAGGATTTATCATTTGCCTGCAACACCGGAAAGAATTTTTAATGCCTTAAAAGATCTAAAAAAACAAAAGGCTCATTCTGCTAGGTGATCATAATGATGAATCAAAAGTTATACAATCGATTAACCGAATCACTTAAACAGCGTCAGGATGTCTTTTTCATTACAATTACTGACCATTCAAATTCTCATTTGATAGGACAAAAAGCTTTACTATGGCCAAGTGGGGATATCTACTCTGAAACTCCCCTCTCCCCTGCTCTGCAAAATAAAATGTTGGAAAGCTGTGAAAAGCTAATTCGAAGAAAAAGATCGGGTTTGATTTCATTCCTTTTATTCGGGGATAACGTTGAATGTTTTGCTGAATACTATCCTATTCCAATTCACCTTATTGTAGCTGGTGCAGGTCATGTATGTGAGCCAGTCGTGGAAATGGGAAAAATGCTTGGTTTTTATGTCACTGTCATTGATGATCGAATTGAATTTGCCAATTGGGAGCGCTTTCCCAATGCCGATGAGGTTTGCTGTCAATCGTATATTGACTATTTTCGTAATGTGAAATTAACGGATCATACGTATATCCTTCTAATAACTAGAGGTCATAAATATGATGTATTGAGTTTACAAGAGCTATTAAAGCGGAAAGATAAAGCTGCCTATATTGGAATGATTGGAAGCAGAAGGCGAATTTCTGGTGTTTTCAACGAATTATTGCAGGACTTTCCAGGTGAAAGCTTTGAACATTTATTTACCCCAGTAGGGCTTGATATCGGTGCGGAGACCCCTTCTGAAATTGCAGTTAGTATTATGGCTGAAATATTAAAAGTGAAAAATCGAACATCAGGCAGCTCCTTAAGCAGCAGCATTCGGGAATATGCAAAAATGGGTTTTCATGAGGGGGCAGTAAATTGAAACCATTACAGCTTTTGCAAAGAACAATTGATTTACAGAAAGGGGGTGAGAAAGCAGCTCTAGCAACTGTTATTAGAACTAAGGGTTCGACACCAAGAAAAGCGGGTAGTAAAATGATTATTTTCCCGTGCGGAAAAATTGAAGGTACGATTGGAGGTGGATGTGGAGAGGCGGAAGTCATTGAAAAAGCTTATGAAGTAATTAATAGCAGCAGACCAACTAAATATGTTGTCGATCTTACAAAAGGTTTATTGTATGAAGATGGCGGAATTTGCGGCGGCATTATGGATATTTTTATCGAACCGATATAGTTGATCATCATGGAGAAAAATATGAACCGAGTTGCACTTTCTTAAAGCATTTTTGGTTATTAAAAAGTTAGGAGTGAGCATTCATGTCCATGATTGAAAAGGGTTTAGGATCCAACCTCCCACCAACTAGAAATAACCTATTGGAAAAACTGTTCAAGCTCTCTGAAAGGAAAACAAATGTAAGAACTGAAATTCTTGCCGGTATTACTTCATTTTTAACGATGAGTTATATTATTTTCGTCAACCCTGCCATTTTAGCTGATGCTGGTATTCCGAAAGAAGCCGCACTTGCCGCAACCATTTATGCAAGTGTTTTCTGTACAATCCTGATGGCTCTCTGGGCAAATTACCCAGTTGCAGTTGCTCCTGGCATGGGCTTAAATGCCTTTTTTGCCTATACTGTCGTTCTCGGTCAAGGACTTACATGGCAAACAGCACTTGGAGCCGTATTTATTTCAGGGGTTGTGTTTTTGATTTTGACTGTAACAGGGGTCCGGCAAAAAATCGTTGATGGTGTCCCAGATGTATTAAAATCAGCAATAGCCGTTGGAATTGGTTTATTTATTGCATTTATCGGTTTAAAAAATGCAGAGCTCGTTGTTGCTAATGAGGCTACGTTCGTCGCTTTAGGAGATGTAACAAGTCTTGGCCCGCTATTAGCATTATTAGGATTCATTATTGCAGCCATATTAATGGCCAAACGTGTAAAAGGCGCCCTCCTCATTAGTATATTAGCAACAAGTGTTATCGCTATGATCGTAGGCTTCATTAGTTTTCCGAAATCCATTAGTGATATCGTTTCTTTAAACCTTCCAAGTATGTCTGAAACCTTCCTGGCTATGGACATTATGGGTGCTATTGGATACGGGGTCCTCTCTGTTATTTTCTCATTCACAATTGTTGAATTATTCGATAACCTAGCAACCTTAATTGGATTAACGAAGAAAGCAGGTCTTACTGATGAAAACGGTAAGATTGAAAATTTAGACCGTGCCCTTCAGGCTGATGCGATTGGGACTATGGCAAGTGCTGCTTTTGGAAGCACTGCATTAAATGCCTATGTGGAGAATGCAACCGGAATTTCAGAAGGCGGCAGAACAGGCTTAACCGCTTTAACAGCCGGTGTCCTCTTCTTTTTGGCTTTAATATTTGCACCATTAATTGTTTTCATCCCTTCTGTTGCTACCGCTCCAATCTTAATACTTGTTGGAGCATTAATGATTAGTGAAATTAGGCATATTAGCTTTGATGATTTTACAGATGTCATTCCAGTGTTTTTAACCATTGTTTTAATGCCACTTACATTTAGTATCGCGGAGGGCTTAGCATTTGGTTTCATTTCATATACACTCTTAAAACTTCTAACGGGAAAGAGAAAGCAAATTCATTGGATAATGTATATCGTAAGTGCAGCTTTTATTATAAACTTTATAATGAGTGCACACTAATGCGATAAATAAGTGAAAGAAGGGTATTGATTGAAGTTAACAAAAGAAATCATGAAACGAAGAATTGATGTAGCAGCTAGAAGAAAACCTGCAGATTTGGTTATAAAGAACGGGAAGATTGTAAACGTTTTCACACGAGAGATTATTGAAGACGATATTGCCATTGTTGACGGCTATATTGCGGGGGTTGGCAAATTTGAAGGATTTGAGTCCATTGATGCCTCAGGAAAATACATCGTTCCTGGCTTTATTGATGGTCATGTTCATATTGAATCTTCTATGGTCACCCCTCCAGAGTTTTGTAATGTAGTCCTGCCTCATGGGGTAACAACCGTTATGGCTGATCCACATGAAATTGCCAATGTTTCTGGGACAGCTGGTATTGATTTTATGTTGCAGGCGTCTGAAGAAATTCCGCTAGATGTTTTTTTAATGCTGCCATCCTGTGTTCCGGCTACTCCATTTGAAAATGCTGGTGCAACATTGAATGATAAAGATTTAAATCCATATTACGAACACCCAAGAGTTATTGGGCTTGGCGAGGTGATGGATTACCCTTCTGTCTTCCAAAATAGCGATGAAATGCTTAACAAACTTGAAAGTGCCAGTTTAAAAGGAAAATGCATTGACGGCCATGCATCGGGACTTGATGCAAATGGTATTAATGTTTACATGGCTGCTGGGATACGAACAGATCACGAATGCGTAAGAGCGGATGAAGCTCTTGAAAGACTTCGAAAAGGAATGTATGTTATGCTGCGTGAAGGTTCAGCCGCAAAAGATTTAGTTGAACTATTACAGGCAGTTAATGAAAATAATTCACGCCGTTGTTTATTCGTTACCGATGATAAGCATTTGGATGAATTAATTGATGAAGGAAGTATCGATTTTAATATTAAGGTAGCTATTAGGGAAGGAATTGACCCAATACTCGCTATTCAAATGGCAACCTTAAACGCAGCAGAATGCTTCGGCTTAAAGACGAAAGGGGCAATTGCTCCAGGATATGAAGCTGATATCTTAGTCTTAAATAATCTAGAAGCAATTGAGATTGAACAGGTTTTTAAAAGCGGAAAGCTTGTTGCTAAAAACGGGAAAGTAATCTCCCCTATCAAATCAAAGGCTGCTCCCCCTCCTGCTATTATTAAAAGTGTAAATATGAATCAGATAAACAGTGAGGATCTAACAATCAGCCTAAAAGATAGCAGACGGGCCAATATTATTGGGATATTACCAAATATGATTGTAACAAATCATATCATTGAGGAAGTTGTGATTGAAAATGGCCTTTTTCAAGCAAATATTGAAATGGACCAATTAAAATTAGCTGTCCTTGAGCGCCATAAAAACACAGGCAACATCGGTCTTGGAATCATCAAAGGCTTAGGAATTATTAATGGAGCAATTGCTTCTACTGTTGCGCATGATTCACATAATATCGTGGCAGCGGGCACAAACGATCATGATCTTGTCAAAGCTATTAACTTAACTAGAGAGATGAACGGAGGTTTAGTTGTCGTCCAAAATGGAGACATTCTTGCTTCTCTTCCATTGCCTGTAGCGGGTCTTATGTCAAATTTGAATTACGAGACAGTTAATGAGAGTATCAATGAGTTAAATAAAGCCTTAATGACCATTGGCTGTTCCATGGAATTTAATCCGTTTGTAACCCTTTCCTTCCTGGCTCTGCCTGTCATTCCTGAATTAAAGCTTACAGATATAGGATTGTTTGATGTTAAAACCTATAAACATATTGAGATTGGAATTGATTCATCACATTAATTTACAAAAAAAGGTGGTTCACTATTAAATAGCAAACCACCTTTTTTTATTTTTTTGTCAATTGTTCATTACCAAGTGATAAAGCCGCCCAGGCTGATTCGTCAGCAAAATATCTTGACCAGCTGGCAACCCCAGCTAAATTATATTTTCTTGCTAAATCAGCCCGTTTCTTTAAGGAAAGCTCATCCTCTAGCCAGATTTTATAAGTCGTTTGTTCCTTTTCAGAATATATTTCAGCATAGTTTTGACCGCTCGCTTCGTCATAAACAGGAGTCAGTTCATTTGCTTTCAGCCATTGCTTTACTTTTGCCATTGATAGAGCTTTAGAAGAAACTTCCCCATTGTCTTTCTGCTCCCACAACCTCGTATATAGCGGAACACCCAGAATTAGCCTGTCATTTGGTACAACTTCAAGCAGCCTTTTTAGATTTTCCTCCACCCATGGCAAGCTCGCTACACTCCCCGCTTTTGGAGATGTGCCCCAATGCTCGTCATATGCCATGACTACCATATAATCAACGAGATTGGCGAGCTTATCTCTCTCATAAAAAGCAGACCAGTTCCCGCTTGTGGAAATAAAAGTAATATCCATGGAAACTACAAGACCTGCTTCATGAAAATATGGAACAGCTTCACGTACGAACTGAGTAATAAGCGGACCATCTTCAGGATTCACATTTTCAATATCCAAATTTATGCCGTTTAACTGATATATTTGGCTAAAATGGAGAAGCTGGCGAATCATTTTCTGTCTAGTTTCAAAATTCTTGAACGCCTCATGTGTTAAGGCCGGATCAAACGCATTGGAAAATAACCCCCAAACTTGATAGCCCTGATTTTGTGCCCAATTGACAAATTCAAGAGAACCGAGGTTTTTTATTCCCCCTTCTGGATCACCTAATTCAAACCATGTAGGTGAAATAACATTGACACCTGACATAATGGGCATTTGGGCTGTGTCTGGATTCTTCGTATAAACGGCCTCCCAAGTAAGCTGGATGGGCCCCTCAATTTTAGGTACAACCACTTCTTCATGAGTACGATTAATGATAACTTTTTCTGTTTCCCCAGTGGTTATATAATCTTTTTTTATATACCCTGCCACACCATTTTCTTTTCTAGCAAAATAGTAATCTTCCTTCTCACTTTCAACAAAAAGCATCTCACCATTCTCTACTTGCCCTGTATAAGGTGCCTTTAGACTGGCATCAGTTCGTAAACGAAGCTTTTCTTCATTCACTTCCTTATTGATCACCTTAGCATGAAGGATTTCCTGATCATTTTTCTTTATCCAAATAGCATTTGTTTCTGGCATAATCGTGTAATCGAGTGGATAATAAGTGAGTAATGGTTCAATTGCCAGATACATATCATGATCCTTAGTTTTAAACACAGAAAAGTGTAATTGAACAGGTTCTTCGTTAACATAATAGGTAAGCGATTCGGAAGGCATTTGAATAACTTTATTTTTTGTAGTGATAATGACGGAGTTTGATTTTTCATCAAAAGTGATAGCATCATCAAAATTTTCTTGTATGAAAGAGATTGGCAAATATACGCTATTTCCTTCAATTATGGCATTTCCAGATTGTATACCTTCATATAATATTGGGTTTTCCCCATGGAAATAAGATTCAGTTTCTTTTGATGCAAATGGGTATAAAAGTAAGATAATACTTGAAATGATTAAGAAACATGCAAACAAAAGCCCACCTGCTATCCATTTCATAGATAGAGGCTTCTTTTTATGAAATTCTATACGAGCCATTCCCTTTCCCCCTTAGGTCTATCGTAACGAAAAATTCAACTAATGGGAAGGCATTTTAGTGGAATTAGGCTTCCTTTATTCACCAAGTCCAACCATGGCTTTAAAAATAGTAATTTTTCTTTATTGACATGGCGTGATGAATTAAAAACATGGTACAATTACTCGTAGATATTATTGAAGGAGAATTTTTTATGGTAATAAACGGAATCATTATTGTTTTAGCTTATTTACTAGGGTCCATTCCATCCGGCTTAATTATCGGGAAGGTGTTTTACGGGGTCGATATTCGCCAGCATGGCAGCGGAAACTTAGGTGGGACAAACACTTTCAGAACTTTGGGAGTTAAAGCGGGCATGGCTGTTACAATTGCAGATATATTAAAAGGTACGGCTGCTGTTTTACTTCTCTTATTTATCGATGGTGACATACATCCGTTAATCGCTGGTATTTTTGCGGTTATCGGTCATATGTATCCAATATTTGCAGGATTTAAAGGTGGAAAAGCTGTTGCAACTTCTGGAGGTATTTTATTAGGCTATGCCCCTCCAATGTTTATCATCATGTTATTGGTTTTCTTTATTTGCTTATACATAACAAAGTATGTCTCACTTGCTTCCATGCTTGCGGCTATTGCAGCTGTCATTTATGCCTACGTCATATGGGATCCGCCTCTCATAATTGTCGTATCACTACTGGCTTTCTTTGTCATTTATCGACATCGTGCCAATATTAAACGAATTATGAACAAATCGGAACCGAAAATAAAATGGCTTTAACAAATGAAAAGTTATTAAACAGCAGAAATCTAATTCTGCTGTTTTTTTCTTTATAAGGACTCAACTTTCATTTCTCAATAAATGATACAAAATAATACATATCCCGCTTTTTTTCGTCATAGATTAGATAGAAAACAATTTTAGAGGTGATAAATCTTGGTTTCTGTCCAATCCAATTTTCAAAACTTACAAGAAAATAGTGAGCTTTCAAATCCAGAAATTCATCAGATCCCGAACATTACCGATAATCTGTCAAATGTAAGCAATCTAGCGGCAGTAATCGCTCATGAAATTAGAAATCCTTTAACAACAGTAAAGGGATATATCCAACTTATAAAACCTTATTTATTCGAAATGGGTATAGAGCATTATGCCGATATTGCGTTAGATGAGATCAACCGGGCGAACGAACTGATCTTTGACCTTTTGAATTTATCGAAACCTCAAGTTAACCAAAAGAAGGCGGTTTCATTAAATCAGTTATTAAAGGATGTCACTAGGCAATACGAAGGTGAAAAAATAATAAACAATATAAAAATGGAAGTTCAGCTTTCCTATGAAACTCTCATTATCCTTGCGAATGATAAGCAATTGAAACAAGTGTTAACAAATATAATAAAAAATGCAATCGAAGCGATTATGATAAAAGGCAATGAAAATTGTAAAAAAATCACTCTCTCTTTAAAAAAAGAGACATCCCAAGCCTACATCATCATTGAAGACAATGGCTGTGGGATGACAGCTGAAATACTCGAACATATTTTTACACCGTTTTATACGACAAAGGAATCCGGCACAGGAATCGGGCTCTCCATATGCAAAAAAATTATTGAAGCTCATAATGGAAGCTTTCATATTAGCAGCTTAGCTGGAAAAGGCACTAATATACAAATAAAATTGCCTCTTTATAATCAGAAAAGCGGAGCCTAATGCTGCCGCTTTTTCACACTTTTAATAATTGAAATCTGCCCGTTCCAAAAACATTTTTTACAAAATCCAGCTTTGTATGTTCAAAATAGACTAAATCCTTTTGATGAATTAATAGGTGAATCCCTTCCACTGTAAACTCTTTGTCCTCACTCAATGGCCGCTCTTCCAGAGACAGCTTTAATTGGGGGCCGCCTCAGCCAATTCCCATTGATAAACGGATATACAACTTCTCCGTTTCATCCTTCTGTTCCTGCTTAATGGCATTCTCCATAATATTTACTGCACTTGCTGTCAATTTTATCATGTTATCACCTCTACTTCCTTAGTATATCGTATTTCCTTTCTTTCTTTCGAGTATTCTAACTCAAGTTTATAATATTGTCGAAAAATTCCTATTTTTGTATTATAGTAGATTTAATATGGCAATAAGGAGACTTTTATGAAAAAGAAATTATCGATTATTTCCTCTATTGTTTTTTGTTTAGCACTAATACTTTTATCAACTGCTTTGATTCTTAAAATGTATAATGAAAGCGAAAATAGTAAAGCTGTTCCACTAACAGTTCAAGTACATGCAGCAAAACAAGCATCTGTTAGCCATAAGCAAATAATTGAAACAGTAACTCTTGGAGCAATTGGTGATATTCTAATTCATGATTGGGTTTATAATGATGCCAAAACGCAAAGTGGTTATGATTTCACCCCAATGTTTCAACCTATTATACCTATTCTTCAGGAACCAGATATCCTTCTCGCCAATCAGGAAACAATATTAGGAGGAGAAGAATTCGGCATTTCCAGCTACCCTCTTTTTAACAGTCCCCAGGAAGTCGGAGATGCATTACTGCAAGCAGGTGTAGATATAGTCTCAACAGCAAATAATCATTCACTTGACAAAGGAGAAAAAGGGCTAGTGGCTTCCATTGACTATATGGATAAAATCGGACTTCCCCATGTTGGCACATATAAAAGCCCAGAGGAACAGAAATCACTAATCATCCTCAATAAAAATGGAATTAAGGTTGCCTTTCTTTCCTATACTTATGGGACAAATGGGATACCCATTCCTAAGGGTAAGGATTTCCTTGTTAATTTAATAGATAAAGAAGCAATGAAAGAAGAAATACACCGTGCTAAACAAGAAGCTGATGTCATTGTCATGAGCCTGCACTGGGGAAATGAGTATCAGCGTTTCCCCACTGCTGAACAAAAAGAACTAGGACAATATTTAATTAATGAAGGAACAGATATTTTATTTGGTCATCACCCTCACGTATTACAGCCGATGGAATGGCTAACAGCACAAGATGGAAGAAAAGCACTAATTGTATACTCATTAGGTAATTTTCTTTCCGGACAAAATTGGGATTACAAGGATATTGGCGGGATGGCGACCATTAATATTACAAAAAAGGTGAATGAAAATGGTGTCTCCATTACACTCGACAACCCTAATTTTTTCCCAACTTATGTCTCAAAAGAAAATCTTAGAAATTATCGAATCGTCCCACTAATCGAAGCAGAAAATTTCGGTTTAAAAAATGCGCAAGAGAAATATTTAGAAATTCAGCAACATATGAGCGGCAGTCTTTAGAAAACTTGAGTTATTTGGAAAATGTAATACAACTTTCAAATTTTCGGATTAGGTCTTCCTCCCTATCATATATAATACAGTTAGTAGAGCTTAGGGGGGATTTCATGTCACTAAAAACAAAACTCATTTTTGGTGTACTATCTACAATGATACTTATCATTGCCATTAGTACTGGTTTTACCTATATTTCTGTGAATCTATTTTCCGAAAATGGCCGGAAGTTAACAAGTGGCCTTTCAACGGACGCTCAAAGGGATGTAAGTGGTTTTGCTGAGCATTACGCAGGTACTTTGACCTATCACGAAACGAAAAATGTTAAAGCATCTATAAATCAAATCATTTCACGTGCAAAGAGTGATTTAGCAACGATCGCTAGTTTTAATGAAGTTTATTCAGATAGTCCAGAGGAATTGGTCATTTTATTTGAAAAAATAGCAAAGCAGAATGATCTTATTTCTAATATGTACTTAGGTACTGAAAACAAGGAATTTTTCATTTATCCAAGCGACTATAATCTCCCTGATGATTATAATCCAACAGCTAGGCCGTGGTATGCACCTTTAAAGGAAAGTGGGAAAAATGACTACTTTATTACCGATGCTTATCTTGATGCCGGCACAGATACATATATGGTAACTGTCAGTATGCCTCTTTACTTAAATGACCGATTGTATGGTGTTCTTGGTGCAGATTTATCACTCGAAAAATTAACTGCATCTATTGCAAATACGAAGGTTGGAAATACTGGATATGTGATTTTAACCGATAAAGAAGGTGCCCTCTTAGCCTATAAAGAACATGATCTTGTTGCAAAAAATCAAAATATCTCTTCTCTGCCGATATTTAAAGAAAAAAGCAACGGCAACATTTATTTAGATATTAACGAAGTGACGTATGTTAGTGAAAAAGATGAGGAAACTGGCTGGCAAATTTTTTCAGTTCTGTCCCAAGATGAGATTAAATCCTTTTCCGAACAGATTTCGCAAAACATGAGTAAACGAATAGCAACTGCCGATAAGGAGCTTCAAGGCATCTTTTCAAAACTATTATTTATTCAAATTATTATTGTCCTGATCCTTCTCGCTTTGTCTATTTTAATCAGTTTCTTTTTCGCTAAGTATTTCATCGGGCCTATAATTAAGCTATCCGATTTTCTAAAATCTGTAGCAAATGGTGATTTGTCTATGAAAATGGATATTAAGTCAAAGGATGAGATCGGTCATCTATTTCATTCTGTCAATCATATGATTGATAGCTTAAGATCGATGGCCAATAAAATGAATCAGCTTATACATAAAGTCGAAAATGATTCTAAGATTCTAAATGAACAGGCAAATATTTCAACACATGTAACCAATATAGTTAGTTCTGTCATGGATGAAGTAGCGAGTGGATCTGAGCAGCTTGCTTCTGATATGGTAAATATCTCTACGCATGTAGAAAACAATGATCTAGCTGTCCGTTCGATGTCTGATCGAATCAGTAAAATTGTAGATCATGCAAGAGAGACGAAATCTGTTACATCAGAAGGACAGGCAGCAATGGAAAATATGAATAATAAAATGAATATGATTGTCAGTCAGTCTAGTGATTCTGCGACAATTATGAAAAAGCTTGATAGTAAACTGCAAACGATAAATGATATTACCTTACTTATCCATGATTTATCTGAACAAACTAACCTCCTCTCCTTAAATGCTTCAATCGAAGCGGCTCGAGCTGGGGAACAAGGAAGAGGTTTTGCGGTAGTAGCACAGGAAGTAAAGAAACTGGCTGAGCAAAGCCGCCAATCTGTTGATGAAATATCTAGTCTTATTTCAGAAATACAGCTGGATTCATCAAAAGCTTTGGAAAATATTGATCTTGGCAGAGAATCAGCTGTTGAAGGTGCAGTAATGGCAAACGATACAGCGAAAAGCTATTCTAAGATGTTTCGCTTTATTGAGAGTCTCGCTCATGATATCGATGAAATCGCCAATGCAAGTGAAACACTTTCTGAAAGCAGCCAATCGATTTCTTCTTCAGTTGATAGCGTTGTATCCATTTCTCAGCAAACATCTGCAGGTGTTGAGGAGGTTGCAAGTATAACTGAAGAACAGAAACAATCTGTTCATGAAGTCAAGAAAATTTCTGAGAATTTACGCGAGCTGACAGACGAATTAAGAAAGTCTATTGAGCATTTTAAAATTGATTAGTAGAAATATTCAATATTAGATTTATAAATGAGCCTGGTAAACCCATGGCTCATTCTTTTGTATAAAGTGAAACTTCAA
>NZ_JBALOW010000004.1:0-2330 GCF_036965085.1 Bacillus sp. JJ1532 | reverse complement strand
CCGTTAATCTGCGATAATTCTATTTCTTTTAGAAAGAAAGTGCTAAAATAAAGTGAATGATTCTGGGGAGGATGACCACATTGGTTGTATTGAATAAGCTTTCATTAGACCATAAATACGGACAGCTTTTTTTGTTTGTCGTCATCATGATCCTTACACAGCATAAACTATTTATCTTTTCCTATGCTCTTTTGTTAGCGATGATTATATATTTGACGATTGTCGCAAATCAAAGTCGCGTTTTTGTCTGGGTTTTGGCCGCATATACGATTGGGTATTTAGTTTTATTATATGGCGATCGACTAATTGAAGAATTACCATTAAATATAAGTTCAATTATGATCATAAATCGTTCACTCCTATTATTCCCGATCCTTTTTATGGTCTATGTTATTAAGAAGTTTAAAAAGAATTGGAACCTTTATGGCTTGAAGCCTAATTGGATGGCAACCATTTCATTTCCATTTATATGGAGCGGATTCCACACTGTTACAATTAGAGTCTTTTTATTGATTGCCTTATGTATTAATCTAGCAGCATTTATTCCCTTCCTGTCTTTAACAAAATTTAATTTTGAAGACCCTAACTTCTTACTGTTTATCATCCTTTTTTCGATCATAAATGGTACACTGGAAGAAATCCTTTGGAGAGGAATCGTCTTAACTAGACTAGTAGATTTGGCAGGTGAAAAAGCTGCGGTTCTCTTTTCGGGATTAGGCTTTGGCTTATCACATCTTGCCTTTGGATACTCATGGTGGCTATGTTTACTTTTTGCATTAGGCGGTATATTCTATGCTGGTATTACCATTCGTTCAGGAAGCATTCTTCCCGCCATCATCTGGCATATTATATTCAATGTATTCATGATTTTAAGCGGAATTATTACGTATATAGGATAATGAACAGCCAAAGATAGTATGAAGGAGGATTTCATGATGAAAATACATATTAGCGATGAGGCTGCGGCTTGGTATGAAGATGAAATGTTTTTAACCAAAGGCGATTATGTTCGTTTTTTTGCACGCTATGGCGGATGCAGTACGGTACAACAAGGGTTTTCATTAGGTATCTCAAAGGATGAGCCCGTTAATGCGGGTGCTGAAACTACAAAGAATGGAATTACCTATTTTATTGAAGAAAAAGATATTTGGTATTTTGACAATCATGATTTGCATGTGGAATATAATAATAAAGCGAAAGAGCCCGATTATAAGTATCTATAAAAAAAACCTTTTCATTCACCTAATTTTTGAAGTGGCCCCTAAAAGTTAGACACGGTTATTTCATTAGGCGTCGAGTTTGGTATGAGTTCGATATTGTATCGGATTCATGCCTTTTAATTTTGCCTTAATGCGTTTTGTGTGTTTTAATACATTATGTACTTTTCCAGCTCGCTTTTAAAATGCTCCACACTCTCAAACTCTTTTATATAGAGAAACTTTGTCTTCATAATCCCGAAGACTTCTATTTATTAGCTTTGGCTTTTTCTTTACTCCATTAAAGTGCCCAATTGTTGAATAGTGGAATATGAGAAAAAGCTGCAAAAATAACACCTTAGTTATTGTGCTAAAGCCCCCGTTAGTTCAACAAGGAAGAATTATTGTTTCAAATTTTCGAACCACACCAAGGACAAAAAGAAATGCCAATACTTGACGTGCCACCATCATGGATTATCAAACCGTAGTCATTATCTTTTTCATCAAAAATGATTATCTTGTCGGGACATTTAAAGGGGTTCTTATGTATATCACACTCGAAATTGGCATGATAAGCCATATCCCCACAACAATGTTTTTTCATAATTTCATTTCTCCTTATTTAGTTCAAGCACTCATTAGTAAAATAAGGTTTAAACTTCTTCCTGATATATTTCTGATTTTATCTTCTTTAAATTCAAAGGTATTTTAAACTCCTGAAGGTTTTCTATATGATTTAAAAAATCATCTATATCATTATAATCCATTGACCATTCTCCTATTTCTAACTTACTTAATACATCTGTTGGTTTAAATAAAAATTCACAGTGAAGTTGTTCCATACGAGAATACTCATCTTCTTCATAAACAGTAAACTGACGTACAAAATCGAGATGAAATAGTTCTTCTCCAGTAAAATCATAAACACCACATTGAAATAGGATTTCTTTATCTTCTTCTCCCTCAACTGGTTCTTTACAGAAAGCCTTAAATGTTTCCCAAACCTTTTTTATATTATCGGTATCTTCACCAATCTTATTTTTAAGATAACTTTCAGCATTCTTAACCGTAATCATTACAACACCCCCGATATTATTATGTAAGTATTCTTCTTTAACTAGTCGAGTAGAAGGG
>NZ_JBALOW010000003.1:249162-259307 GCF_036965085.1 Bacillus sp. JJ1532 | reverse complement strand
TTATTCAAGAAAATGGCCCGATTGTGGAATAAGAAAAAATCCTGCATATCAACACAGGATTTTTAATCAAACTTTATTTTAAATAATCGAATTTTATTTTAAATGATCAATCTTTTTTATATAACTACACCTATAACGAGTTCTTTTCCTCCTAAAATATCTTTCGTCATACATCAAATAAAAAAGACCATCAAAAGATGGCCTTTAACAATACTTAATAATGAATACTATTAGTAATGAATCAAAAAGTGTAGTTTTATGATACTCAACTGTGTTTTTAAAGCATAAGAATGTAACCTTCCTTTTTAAAGCATAAGGATGTCACCTTGACACTTTTATGGTTTAAGTCACAAGACAAATAAAAAACCACCAAATATGTATTTGGTGGAGACGGAGGGAGTCGAACCCTCGTCCAGAAACATCGGCACTTAAGCTTCTACGAGTGTAGTCGATATATTCGCGCTTCGCTGATCCTTATGCCTATCGACAGGCGTCCGGTCAGCTAGTCTGGTTGTTCTCTTCCTTCTCCCTCAGACGGTGAGATCCGGCGTAGCCCACTTAGAGTGAGTCCGCTACCCTACCACATGGGCGATGGAGGGGCGAACCGCTAAGCGCTATTAAGCAGCTAAAGCGAAGTTGTTTTGTTGTTTGCCAGTTATAGGCTTTGACGTTTTAACGAGGCCGATCCCCTCGACTCGCGACCTAAGCTCGAACTATCCCTGTCGAATCCGTAGCGTCCCCATTATAAAAGGTCTGCACCGAAGCTTATTCTGCATGCTGACAACTAACGGAATGCTCAAGTTTAGCTGAGCTAAAGTTATGTGTCACTGCCTCGTGACAGTTATTATTATAGCACATCTAACCACAATTTCAATTGTAAGTTTTTGTAAAACAATCCTACATCTTCTGTCTTTCGCGGAAAGCACGGTCTACTTCACGTTTCGCTTCTTTCTTTTTCAGATCTTCACGTTTATCGTATTTCTTCTTACCTTTTGCAAGGCCGATTAACACCTTCGCAAAGCCGTTTTTCAAATATAGCTTTAATGGAACAATTGAATAACCAATTTCCTTCGTGTCGCCGATCAATTTGCTGATTTCTTTTCCGTGAAGAAGCAGCTTTCTTGTCCGCAATGGATCATGGTTGTAGCGGTTTCCCTGTTCGTATGGGCTAATATGCATCCCAATGAGAAAAACTTCTCCTTTTTCAATTCTGGCATACGAATCTTTTAAGTTAACTTTGCCTGCACGAATAGATTTGATTTCAGTTCCCTGAAGGACAATTCCAGCTTCATAGGTTTCTTCTATTGCAAAATCATGATAAGCCTTTTTATTTTGGGCAATCATTTTTCCTGCGCCCTTTGGCATGACATTTCCCCCTTACATTCTTTTCTGCAAGAACAAAACCTTTTGGGGGCTAACTAGCAGAAAGGAATTTTTCGATAACCTCATTGTAGCAAATTTCCAAGGCTCGCTCAATTAAGAGCCTAGGTGGATTGAAAAAGAGAGCCTAAAATTGATAAAGGCCCTCTAATATTATAAACTAACGCTTTTTACTCTTTCTCTTCGCTTTTGGGGCATTGTCGTAAAACTTCTTTTTCTTTCTTGGACTTTTTCCTGAATCTTTGCCATTATTATTTTTTCCTTGGCCTTGTTCAGATTTCCCTTTACGAGGCTTTCGCTCGCTGCTGCCAGTTCGGATAATCTTCGGTAATTCTTTGGAATCCCTTCTCCGAGGGGTCCCCTTCATGCCAACAATCTCAAAATCGATAGAACGCTCTTCCTTATTTACTTTAATCACTCTAACCGTAATTTCATCCCCGATTCGGAAGACATTGCCTGTACGTTCACCAATCATTGCTAGATGGCGTTCATCATAACGGTAGTAATCATCCGTCATATAACTAACATGAATCAGACCTTCAATCGTATTCGGCAACTCAACAAACATCCCAAAGTTCGTAACAGAGCTAATAATTCCATCATATTCTTGGCCAATTTTATCTTCCATATATTCAGCTTTTTTCAGCTCGTCTGTTTCCCGCTCCGCGTCAACTGCTCTTCGTTCCATATTGGAGGTATGCTCGGCAATATCCGGTAACAGGACATTCCATTTTTCTCTTGTCGTTGCATCTAGCTTGCCTTGAATTAAATACGTTCGGATTAACCGGTGGACAATTAAGTCAGGGTAACGGCGAATCGGTGAAGTAAAATGCGTATAAAACTCCGTTGACAGCCCGAAGTGTCCCAGGCTTTCCGGATAATATTTAGCCTGCTGCATCGAGCGAAGCATCACCGTCGAAACTACCATTTCTTCCGGCTTTCCTTGCACCTCTTCGATTATTTCCTGTAATGCCCGCGGATGTACAGCATTGGCCGTTCCTCTAACTAAATAACCAAAGTTCGTAATAAACTCGAAAAATCTTCTTAGCTTATCCTCTTTCGGATCCTCGTGTATACGATAGATGAACGGAACATCCAGCCAATGGAAATGCTCAGCCACCGTTTCATTGGCAGCAAGCATAAACTCTTCAATTAGCCTTTCTGCTGTAGAACGTTCACGAAGAACAACATCATTTGGCTTTCCTTCTTCATCCACAATTACTTTTGCCTCTTTAAAATCAAAATCAATGGCACCGCGCTTCATCCGCTTTTCTCGTAAAATTTGAGCAAGCTCTCCCATAAGCTGAAACATTGGGATTAGCGGCTCGTAACGCTTCAGCAGTTCCTCATCCTGATCCTCAAGAATTTTATTCACATCCGAATACGTCATCCGCTCCGTTGTTTTAATCACACTCTGGAAGATTTCATGTGATATAACCTCTCCACTCGAGGTAATTTCCATTTCGCATGATAAGGTCAATCTGTCCACCTGCGGATTCAATGAACAAATGCCATTTGACAGACGGTGAGGAATCATCGGTATCACCCGATCGACTAGATAGACACTCGTTCCCCGGTCAGATGCTTCCCGGTCGATAGGGGAATCTTCCGTCACATAATGTGAAACATCAGCAATATGTACACCAAGCTTGTAATTTCCGTTTGCTAATTTTGTCACGGTAACGGCATCATCTAAATCCTTTGCATCAGCTCCATCAATCGTCACAATCGTTTCATTTCTTAAATCGCGGCGGTTTTCTAGATCGCTTTCCGCAATTGTTTCAGGTGTACTATTTGCATGATTAATCACTTCATCCGGAAAAGCCATTGGCAGATTGTGTTTATGTATGATTGACAGGATGTCCACACCCGGGTCATTTTTGTGACCAAGAATTTGAATGACTTCTCCCTCTGCACTTTTCCTTCCTTCTGGGTAAGTGGTCAGTTTTACTACCACTTTATGACCTTCCACTGCCCCTAAGGATGCATTTTTCGGAATAAAAATATCGCTAGTGAACTTCTTATCATCAGGCAGAACAAAACCAAAATGCTTACTCTCTGTGTAGGTTCCAACAATTTGCTGAATCCCACGTTCTAATATTCGGACGATGGTTCCTTCTCTTCTTTGTCCTGAGCTTTCCGAGCTGACTCGTGCTAGGACGATATCTCCATGCATCGCGTTGTTCGTTTCATTTGGCGGAATAAAAATATCATCCATCCCTGGCTCTTCAGGTATGACGAAGGCAAAACCCTTTGCATGACCCGTTAACTTACCGCGGATCAGATTCATTTTTTCCGGCAGTCCGTAACGATTGCTTCTTGTTCTTACAACAAGCCCTTTTTCTTCCATTTGTACTAATGCCTTGACGAAGTCCTTGAAATCGGATGAATCCTCAATTCCAAATGCCGCCTCCATTTCTTGGACCGTCAATGGCTTGTAGGCTTCATCCTTCATATAATAGAGAAGCTTGTCAATGATCTGTTGAATATTTTCCATTTACTTTTCCCTCCCTCTCGAGGTTCGTTTCTATTATTCTTCCCAATTAAGTCTTTCTAAAAACTGATAGACGTCTTCATGCAGCAAATCTTTCTCTTTATCGAAAGTAATGACATGCCCAGATTCTTCGTACCATTTCAGCTGCTTTAAATCTGTTTCGACTGCGTTATAAATAATATTGGCACTGTCTGTATTAATCATGTGATCATGCCGTGCCTGTACAACAAATGTCGGTGAATAAACTGTATCCACATGCTGACGGACATCCGAGATCAGATTTTGCAGAGCCTTTAATGTTTTCATTGGCGTCTTACAGAATTCAGTAATTTCCTGCTCAATGATCTCTTCGGTTTTTCCTTCCAGCCTTTTATATTCCCGGGCATATTGCAGAATTCCTTCATACATCACTTCTTCGCTTTTTATATACATCGGCGCACACATCGTAGTAATTCCCTTTATAGGTACAGTGTAACCCAATTTTAGTGAAAATACGCCGCCTAATGACAAGCCGCACACAGCTATCTCCTGATGGCCTTTATTTTTCAAAAACTCGTACCCTTCCATGACATTTTCCCACCAGTCATCAGGTCCCGTAGAAATCAGTTCCTCCGGCGGAACCCCGTGTCCTTTATAAAGTGGCGCATGGCAGGTATACCCTTTCCCTTCAAGATAACGTCCAAGCATTCTCATGTCCGCTGTGTTCCCTGTAAATCCATGCAACAGCAATACTGCTCGTTTTCCATTTCCAAAGGTAAACGGCTTCGGTGCTACAATCTTCATTATGTAAGACTCCTTTTTTCTTAACTAAACGTTTGTTTAAAAGCGTATAAACAAACGTTTGATTAACTTGATTATCTATATTTTTAACAAACCAAGGGATTACAATCCAATAAAAACCATCTTTAACAAACGAAAAAAAACCTGACCTTCGTAAGGCCAGGCAATTTTTTATAATGCGAAATACGAAACTAAAATAGTCAGAATAAAGAATAGAACAGAAAGAACAACTGTGATGCGGTGTAGAATTAAATCAAGACCGCGTGCTTTTTGCTTCCCAAAAAGCTGTTCCGCTCCTCCTGAAATTGCACCGGAAAGACCAGCACTTTTACCAGATTGAAGAAGCACCACAAGTATAAGTCCGACAGAAACAATCGCTAATAAAACAATAAATAATGTATGCATCAAGGCCACCTCCTGAAAACGCACAACTACAATATTTTAAATTTATCATATTTTTGTAAGATGTACAATAGTACGGCACGGGATTTACAAATGGTAATTTAAAAAAGAGGAATTCTTATATTAAGATTGAAGATATATGTATATTAAATAAGGAGTGAACATGTTGATTGTAAAAGAAAGAACCATTCCCCTTAAAATTCTAGCTTGTGAAGCATTATTGAATAGGCTGCCACCGAATTTTGAAAAGCGGCCACTAATTGAAAAAGATTTAGCAAAGCGAAAAGCAGGCTTCCGCGGTGAAGTGGCTACTGATTATTACATTAATATTCTTACTGACAAAGAATTCACCATTGTCAAAAATCTTCGCCTATCCAACGGACACGAATACTTCCAGATAGATACCTTTATTCTATCCCCCACATTTGCTCTCATCCTTGAAACAAAGAATATTAGCGGCACCCTCTTTTTTGATTCCAAATTTAAGCAGTTAATCCGATATATGAATGACAATGAAGATGGATTTTTGGATCCCATTACACAAGCTGAAAGGCAAAAGAGAGAATTTAGAAATTGGCTACAACAGCGAAACATTTCAATTCCAATCGAATATTTAGTTGTGATTAGCAACCCGTCCACCGTCATTAAAACAGATCCCAAAAATCATGTAGCTTTTAAAGTAGTCTTACATGCCCATGAATTATTGGATCGTATTGAAAAAATGCAAAAATCATTTACCGAAGAAAAATTTACGCAGCGGGAGATAAAAAGAATAGCCAAACTTCTAGTTACTAGCCACACCCCTGAAAAGGTCATTGTATTGGAGAAATACAAAATCTCTGTATCCGCCCTGATAACAGGTGTCCAATGCCCAAAATGTAGGCCTTCTCCAATGAAACGTATTTACGGAACATGGTTCTGTCCCGTATGTAAGCTCAAAGATAAGGCAGCCCATTATCAAGCTTTAATAGATTACTGCCTTTTAATAGGTTCTTCAATTACAAATCAGCAATTTCGGGAGTTTTTGAGACTATCTTCTCCAGATATTGCAAAAAAGTTACTATTTTCTATGAATTTACCTCATTCTGGTTTAAATAAAGGCCGTATCTATCACCTTGACATCCTTTTAGATAGAGATATCGGTCAGTTTTAATGATATATCGGTCGACTTCACTATTATATCGGTCACTTTTTTGATATATCGGTCAGTTTATCAAATATATCGGTCAATTCACATATAAAAAGGTGACTGCCCCCGCAGTCACCTCCTACTAGTTACTTCTTCAAATTATAAAAACTCTTCAATCCATCATATACCGCTAAATCGCCAAGCTCGTCTTCGATGCGAAGTAGCTGGTTGTATTTTGCAATACGATCCGTACGGGACATAGAACCTGTTTTGATTTGGCCAGCGTTTGTTGCTACAGCGATGTCAGCAATTGTGGCATCTTCTGTTTCGCCTGAACGGTGGGAAACAACGGCTGTGTAGCCTGCACGTTTCGCCATTTCAATCGCTTCAAACGTTTCTGTTAATGTACCGATTTGGTTCACTTTAATTAGAATGGAGTTGCCGACACCCTGCTCAATTCCTTGAGCAAGCTTCTTCGTATTTGTTACAAAAAGGTCATCTCCAACTAGCTGAACCTTCCCGCCAATGCGCTCTGTTAACAGTTTATGACCTTCCCAGTCATTTTCATCTAAACCGTCTTCAATGGAGATAATTGGGAACTCATTAACTAACTCCTCATAGAAGCTCACCATATCTTGAGAAGTTAAGCCTGTGCGGCCTTCGCCAGCTAAATCGTATTTGCCTGTTTCTTTATTGTAGAATTCAGAAGAAGCTACATCCATTGCTAAGTAAATATCTTTCCCAGCTTCGTATCCAGCGTTGCGGATTGCTTCGATAATCACTTCTAAAGCTTCACGGTTTGAGCCAAGGTTCGGTGCAAAACCGCCTTCATCCCCAACAGCCGTGTTAAGGCCTTTACCTGAAAGAACCTTCTTCAATTCATGGAAAACCTCAGTACCCATGCGGATTGCTTCCTTAAAAGTAGGCGCTCCAACAGGCATAATCATGAATTCTTGGAAATCTACGTTGTTATCAGCGTGTGATCCTCCGTTAATAATGTTCATCATTGGTGTCGGAAGCTGCTTTGCATTGAAGCCGCCAAGATAGCGATATAAAGGAAGACCCACAGACTCAGCAGCCGCGTGTGCTGCAGCCATAGATACGCCCAAAATAGCATTCGCGCCAAGCTTGCCTTTATTTTCAGTACCGTCTAATTCGATCATCGTGCGGTCAATGCCAACCTGATCCGTCACATCCATGCCGATAAGCGCTTCTTCAATAATATTATTTACGTTATTAACCGCTTTTTGAACACCTTTTCCAAGGTAACGGGATTTGTCACCGTCACGAAGCTCAACTGCTTCGTATTCACCTGTTGATGCACCAGATGGAACAATGGCACGGCCAAAGAAACCAGACTCTGTAATGACTTCTACCTCTACAGTTGGATTACCGCGGGAATCTAATACTTCACGAGCGTAAACATGTTGGATATATGGCATATCTTTTCTCTCCTTTAAAATCTTTTTTTAGTAGTAAAAAATTTATTTTTTCACAAGCGTCTTTCCTGTCATCTCAGCTGGTTTCTCCAGCCCTAGCAAATCAAGTATAGTTGGCGCCAGATCACCAAGGATTCCGCCATCACGCAGCTCAATTCCAGCTGCCGTCACAATAACAGGCACAGGATTGGTCGTATGGGCGGTCATCGGGTGGCCATCAAGTGTTACCACTTCATCTGCATTTCCATGATCGGCTGTAATAATCGCTTTTCCGCCTTTTGCAATAATGGAATCCACAACTTTTCCTAAACATTCATCAACCGTTTCTACAGCCTTAATCGTTGGCTCGAGCATACCGGAGTGACCGACCATATCGGCATTGGCAAAGTTTAAGATAATCGCATCAAACTTATCCGCTTCAATTTCCTTCAATAAGGCATCTGTTACTTCATAAGCGCTCATTTCGGGTTTTAAGTCATATGTTGCAACCTTTGGCGAATTAATCAAGATTCTCTCTTCACCAGGGAATTCCGCCTCACGACCGCCGCTCATAAAAAACGTCACATGAGGATACTTTTCCGTTTCTGCAATTCGCAGCTGCTTTAAGCCATTCTGAGAAATAATCTCTCCTAGCGTGTTATCTAAGTTGTTCGGCTCAAATGCTACATATCCGTCTACAGTTTCACTAAAATGAGTCAAACATACGAAGAAAAGATTCTCCGGATGCTTTGTCCCCCGATCAAATGAACGGAAATCCTTATTCGTAAAGGTGTTCGAAATTTGGATCGCCCGGTCCGGACGGAAATTATAGAAAATAACCGCGTCATTATCTTGAATCGTTGCAACAGGCTCTCCATTTTCTTGCGTTATGACAGATGGAAGGACGAATTCGTCAAAAATCCCATGACTATAATTATCCTCCACCAAATCGACCGCCTTAGAATATGTTGGACCCTCACCGTATACCATGGAGCGATAGGATTTTTCAACCCGCTCCCAGCGCTTATCCCGGTCCATGGAGTAATACCGGCCAGAAATGGTAGCAAATTTTCCAACACCGTATTCCTTCATTTTTTCCTCTGCTGCTTTTATGTAGCCTCCTGCTGTTTGCGGGCCAACGTCACGTCCATCCAAAAAACCATGAACAAAGACGTTCTTTACGCCTTCTTCTGCGGCAAGATGCAGGAGTGCATACAGATGACTGATATGACTATGGACGCCTCCATCCGACAGCAAACCCATAATATGTAAGTTGGTGCCATTCTTTTTCACATGGTCCATCGCTTTTAAGAATGTTTCATTTTTATCGAATTTGCCTTCGCGAATGGCCACGTTGACTCGAGTTAAGCTTTGATACACAATCCGGCCGGCTCCAATATTTAGATGACCCACTTCTGAATTGCCCATTTGTCCTTCAGGCAGACCAACCGCTTCTCCGGATGCCGTTAACGTGGAATGCGGGTATGTATTCCAGAACCGTTCAAAATTCGGCTTCTTCGCCTGATAAACGGCATTTCCTTTATGCTCTGCCCTTAAGCCGAATCCATCAAGAATAATTAAAGCTACCGGGGATTTACTCATACTTCCCTGCCTCCAATAATTGCAGGAAGGATTGCGCCTCAAGACTTGCTCCGCCTACTAAAGCCCCATCAATATCTGGTTGAGCCATATATTCTTTAATATTAGCGGGCTTCACACTGCCCCCATATTGAATGCGTAACGCCTCAGCAGCAGCCTGTGAAAATTGGTCTCTCACTACTTGGCGAATATGGGCACATACTTCATTTGCATCCTCTGCTGTTGAGGATTTCCCCGTGCCAATCGCCCAAATTGGCTCATAGGCAATCACTGTTTGTTTGACTTGTTCTTCAGACAAACCCTTTAATGCATTTTCAACCTGGGAACCAACAAACGCCATTGTCTCCCCGTTCTCACGCTGTTCCAGTGTTTCACCAACACAGACGATTGGCGTTAGATTGTATTTGAACGCAGCCAAAGTCTTTTTATTGACAGCCTCATCAGTTTCATTGAACATTTCACGGCGCTCCGAATGACCGAGAATGACATACGTGACGCCGATATCCTCAAGTGCTGCAGGACTGATTTCTCCTGTAAAAGCACCGCTTTCCTCAAAATGCATATTTTGAGCACCTATGCCTACACCATAGCCTACTAATGCCTCCAAAAATAGAGCAGGTGCACAAACTACTGTTTCAACCTTATCTTGGTCCGTAATCGAGCCATCGATTTCTTCAAAAAATGCTTTCGCCTCTGAAAGGGTTTTATGCATTTTCCAGTTTCCTGCAATAATTGGTTTACGCATGCTGGCACATCCTTTTTTGATAAAAAAATTTAGGGTTCACCGTTCGGGGGCATTATGACTGCCTTTGATACGGATATTTCCTGTCGAAGGGTGTTATGAAGGGCTCCTTAACTACCTTCCTCACGCTTTTTTCTTGTCGAAAGGAGTTATGAATGCTCCTTAACTACCTTCCTCACGCATTTTTCTTGTCGAAGGGCG
>NZ_JBALOW010000003.1:183824-249101 GCF_036965085.1 Bacillus sp. JJ1532 | reverse complement strand
CCTTCCTCACGCTTTTTTCATGTCGAAGGGCGTTATGAACTGGCCTTAACTACCTTCACAATGATTTTTTCCTGCCAAACGGCGTTATGAACGAGCCATAACTACCTTCTCCACGGTTTTTTCATGTCGAAGGTAGTTATGAGTACTCCGTAACTACCTTCCTTATTTATCATTCAACGCAACAACACCTGGTAAAGCTTTGCCTTCCATAAACTCTAGAGAAGCCCCGCCGCCTGTTGAAATATGGCTCATGCGGTCAGCAAGGAAGAACTTTTCAACCGCAGCGGCTGAATCTCCTCCGCCAATGACAGAATATGTTTCGTTAGCTTCTGCTAGCGTTTCCGCCACAGTTCTTGTTCCGTTAGCAAACTTAGACCACTCAAACACACCCATTGGTCCATTCCAAATGACTAGCTTAGAGCCATGAATAACATCGCTATATAGATCAGCTGTCTTTGGACCGATATCAAGAGCCATCCATCCTTCTGGAATCTCATTGATTTCTACCGTTTTAGCATTTGCATTTTGTGAAAATTCATCAGCTATTACCGCATCGATCGGCATATAAAATTTAACGCCCTTTTCCTCAGCCTTCTGCATAAAGGATTTGGCTAATTCAATTTTATCTTCTTCTAAAAGAGAGTTGCCGATTTCATGTCCTTTTGCTTTAACAAAAGTAAAAGCCAACCCGCCGCCAATAATTAAATTATCTACTTTATCAAGTAGATTTTCGATGACATCAATTTTATCCTTTACTTTCGCGCCACCAATAATGGCAGTGAAAGGACGTTCAGGATTCGATAAAGCCTTTCCAAGAACATTCAGTTCTTTTTCCATTAAAAGTCCTGATACTGCTGGCAGATAATGAGCAATTCCTTCAGTTGAAGCATGGGCGCGGTGAGCAGCACCGAACGCGTCATTGACGTAGATATCTGCTAATTCTGCAAAAGCTTTTGCCAGTTCAGGATCATTTTTTTCTTCGCCAGGATAGAAACGAACGTTTTCTAATAAAACTACACCGCCTTCTTCCATGGAGTTAATCAATTCCTTCACGGTGTCACCGTAAGCCTCGTCTGCTTTTTTCACATCTTTTCCTAGAAGCTCTGATAAGCGGTCTGCAACTGGATTCAGGCGTAACTCCTCAACTACTTTTCCTTTCGGCCGTCCAAGGTGGCTAGCTAAAATGACTTTAGCTCCTTGGTCCATTAAGTATTTAATCGTTGGAAGGGCTGCGCGGATTCGAGTTTCGTCTGTTACTTTGCCATCCGCCATCGGTACATTAAAGTCGACACGGCAAAAAACTCGTTTTCCTTGTAACTCCACATCTTTTACGCTCTTTTTGTTCATAGAAAAGGAACCTCCTCTTAGCAATGCTAGTCTATAAGGTAAAACTTATTATGTATTAAAAAACTGCCTATAAAAAAGAAGAGTGGTTTTATTCCCATCTCCTCTTTTCCCTCTATCATTATAGTCGTTTGTTATGTTAATTTCCAATATATTTAGGCACTTGCGTCCATTAACACTCTAGATTCCTTTTTGTGCAATATAATCAACTAGGTCTACCACTCTGTGGGAATAACCAGTTTCATTGTCGTACCAAGAAATTACTTTAATCATATTGCCTTCTAACACCATAGTTGAAAGGGCATCAATTGTAGATGAGCTTGGATCACCATTATAATCTCTAGAAACGAGAGGCAGTTCACTGTAGCTTAAGATACCCTTTAGTTCACCTTCAGAAGCTGCTTTAAATGCGGCATTTACTTCTTCAGCTGTTACTTCTTTTTCAAGCTCAGCTACTAAATCAACTAAGGATACGTTAGGAGTCGGAACGCGTACTGCACCTCCATTTAGTTTGCCCTTCAGTTCTGGTAGCACGAGAGATACTGCTTTTGCAGCCCCAGTCGTTGTTGGAATCATGTTTTCAGCAGCTGCGCGGGCACGGCGATAGTCCTTATGTGGCAGATCAAGAATTTGCTGATCATTTGTATAAGAGTGAATCGTTGTCATCATCCCACGTTTAATGCCAAATTTGTCATTTAAAACTTTCGCAAATGGGGCTAAGCAGTTTGTTGTACAAGATGCATTTGAAATCACATGGTGATTAGCAGGATCATACTTTTCATGGTTTACACCCATGACAATCGTGATATCCTCATTGGATGCAGGTGCAGAAATAATCACTTTTTTCGCACCAGCCTCTAAATGCTTCGCTGCGTCCTCACGTTTTGTAAATCGCCCTGTGGATTCAACAACCACTTCTACACCAAGGTCTCCCCAGCCAAGGTTTGCCGGATCTCGTTCTGCAATCACCTTAACTTTATGTCCGCCTACTACTAAGTATTCTCCATCAACTAGTACTTCTTCATTTAGTGTTCCATGAACAGAATCGTATTTTAAAAGATGTGCCAGCATATTCGCATCTGTTAAATCGTTAACTGCCACAATTTCTACATTTGGATTGTTTAAAGCTGCACGAAATACAACACGGCCTATTCTTCCGAAACCATTAATGCCAACTTTTACTGTCATGATAATTCCTCCCAAAATGTATTTATATATTTAAATTCTTCATTAACTCATTTGCAGCCCCTTCATCTGTTATAAGAACGGTAGATGATGGCGCTTGTTTCAAATAGGAGGCAATTGCTTTTGCCTTTGAAGCCCCTCCTGCGACAGCAAGGATATGGGGAATATGAATTAAGTCCTGAAGCTGAAGTCCAATGGTCTGTACTTTATGTACCACATGGCCGGCTTCATTAAAGTAATATCCAAATGCTTCTCCTACAGCCTGCTCTTTAACGATTAATTCCATGTCATTTTTACTTGTTTTTCGGCGTTCTGCCATTACTATAGCGTCTCCAATTCCATGTAAAACCATGCTGGCAGACTTGATTAATCCTAAGACCTCTTTTATTTCCGGCTCTCTTATCATGGTGCTGTACATCTCCTGGCTGACCTGATCAGGAACATAGAGAACTCTATGGCTAGAATTCGTTCTATCTGCCATTGCAGCACAAATCGTATTAGCTTGATTTTTTACATCCTCACCGATTCCACCTCTTGCCGGAACAAAAAGCAAATCAAATTCAGTAAACTCTGGTGTTAACCTATCAGCGACAGCAGCCATCGTTGAACCGCCGGTAACTGCGATAGAATCTTTTCTTTTGAGGTTTGATTTCATATAAGCAGCCGCTGCTCTGCCAAGCTCACTTTTTACCCATGGAGATTCTTCACTGTCGCCTGGCACAATAATAATTTTTTGAATGTTAAGCGTTTGATGAAGCTTATCCTCCATAGCCTGAATACCTGTTATGTCCCTCAATACTTCTCGGAGCTGATTAAGGAGATCTTTGCCATCGGAGGTCAAACTCATCCCTGCACTAGTGCTCACTAGCAGACTCTGGTCTTTTAAAAATTCAACCTCACTTCTTAGCACTCTTTCGGTCAAGTTAAGGCTAACAGCTAAACTCCTTCTCCCTACCGGCTCCATTAAGCCTATATAATGGAGGATTTGATACCTTTTTTGCATAATGGTCAGTAAATCGGGTAATAATCTTTTCTGAATATCGATAATCGAGTTCATTTTTTTGCCCCTTTACCTCCTATGGACATTATATGTCCCGCATAGTCATATTGTGTCCCACTTAGGATAAAAAAAATCACCCTTGCTCTAATTTTATTTTAGCAGGGGCAATCGAATAGTTCAACTATTCTTTAAGGGCTTCTTCTATCGTCCATTTATCAATTTGTCCGTATTGAACCTCGGATCCATCAATTTCAACAACAGGAATCATCAGTCCATATTTTTCAGTCAAATCATCACTCGTATCAATATCTATCTCTTTATAATGGAAATCCCATTCTTCTTTTAATTCCATAATAATCGACTTCGCTTTATCACATAAAGGACAGCGATTTCGTGTATAAAGCACTAGAGTACGTTTGTTCACCGCTCTTCTCCTTTTTCATCAATCATATCGTTTTCGCTTTGAGGAAGACGGGATTCCCAGCTGGTCCCGATACTTCGCTATCGTTCTTCTTGATACAACCATGCCTTCCTGGTCCTTCAACAGCTGCACTAATTCTTGATCAGACAAAGGCTTTTGTTTATTTTCGCCATCAATGAGCTGGCTTATAATTGTTTTTACTTGTTTTGAAGATGTATTTTCGTCAGAAGTCGTTTTAATCGTACTTGAGAAAAAGGATCTTAATTCTAAGGTGCCAAAAGGGGTTTGGGCATACTTTTCCCTAACAGCCCGGCTAACCGTTGACTCATGGATATCAAGCTCATCCGCAATCTCCTTCATGATCATCGGCTTTAAATAGGCAGGGCCTTTAATGAAAAATTCCTGCTGCTTCTCGACAATCTTCAAGGAAACCTTTGTTAATGTTTCTTTTCTCTGCTCGATGCTTCTCATAATCCAAAAATAATCCTGTTGATTATCCTGTAAAAAACGTTTAACCTGTTTATCTTTATTGGATGAAAATTTTTTAAAATAGTCATTATTAAAGCTAATTTTCGGCAAAGCTTCATCAAAGACACTTACAGAAAACGAGCTTCCATCCCAATCAATAATCACATCCGGAACAATATAGGCAGACTTCTCATGCTGAAAGGAAGCCGCCGGTCTTGGATTTAATGTTTGAATGAAATCAAAGACCTCTTGAATCTCTGACATCTTTACCCCAAGTTCTTTGGAGATGTCTCTCCACTTTTTGTCCGCAAAACTATTAAAATACTTTTCTATTATTTCTTCAGCCAAATCATTTCTTGGCTGTTTCCTTTTTAATTGCAAAAGAATGCATTCCTGCAGGTTCCGTGCGCCGATCCCAGCCGGCTCTACTCCCTGCAAAAGGGTAATGGCCTTATCAACTTCTTCCTCAGAGATCCGAAAACGGGCCGCCACCTCACTCATTTCCACTCGCAAGTAACCGTTTTCATCCAAGCACTCAATAAGATAATCAAAAACCTTTTCCCCGTTTTGAATCGAATGAACAAGCTTAAAGTCAAGCTGAGACTTAATATGTTCATCTAAATAAGGTTCTATTTTTCCAATCTGTTCAATCCAATGTTGTTTATCTTTTTCTATTTTTTTCTTAGCAGGCTTTGCTCGGTCAAAGCGGGGGTCCATCGCTTGAACGTTCCCTGTTTCAATTTGCAATAAAGGATTTTCCAATGCTTTATTCTCCAGAAATTCAGAAAGCTCCTGCGTATTATACTGCAACAAGGCAATTGCCTGAGTCAGTTCTTGAGTCATTGTTAACTTTAATGTTTGCTGCTGCCATAACCCAGCCTGTAACTTCATTTCACAACCCCCCCTTACCATTCTACAATAAGGAGGACGAATGGTGAATGGGAATATACTGGCTAAAGATGGGATTTGCACTAAAAAAGTCCTATTCCTAGTGAGTTAAACCTTGCTATGTCTTGAATTTTTAATATTTTCTGAACAGATCATTTTTAATAAAAAAAATTTTTCTAGGTTCATTGTGAAATTCATCATTCACACACTCGTGTTATACACTACAAAAATGGGGCTTCATAATAAATTAATTTTTGTACATATTAAAGGTATTCAATTTAAAATGCCCCTAAACTTTTTTTATATGATGCTTTTAGGCAGGTGGTCAAAATTATTCCAGAAGGTTCCAAACATTTCATTGCATATTTTTCAAACTTTTCCTATTTTGTAATCCATTTCAACAGCTTTTACTTCATGATGTTTTCTTTTGAACAAAGTGCACTAAAAATACTTAGTTTTTTGTACACTGTGACTGTTGAAGAGGAAATAAGAAAAATATATATTTAGTGATGTAGTAATAAAGGAGGAAATCGGAATATGGAACTACCTGTTAATATTTTGATGTGGCTAATGGCTGCAATACCTATAATAATACTTATTTTACTAATGGTGAAGTTCAATTGGGGGGCTGCAGAAGCTGCACCTATTGGACTCTTGGCTGCATTTATCATTTCCATCGTTTTTTATAAATCAGATCTGCAGCTATTAGGACTGGAAAGTGCAAAAGGTATATGGACTTCATTAACGGTCATTGTCATTATTTTGCCTGCCATTCTAATATATGAAGTAACTAGTGAGGCAAAGGCATTTGATTCAATCCGGAATGGGTTAAAAAAGTTCACGTCTAATGAACTTCTTCAAATTATGGCAATCGGTTGGGTGTTCGCCAGTTTTTTACAAGGAATCACTGGTTTCGGAGTACCAATAGCCGTTTGTGCTCCATTATTAGTTGGACTTGGTGTAAGACCCCTATGGGCTGTGGTCATTGCTTTATTAGGACAGGCATGGGGTAATACGTTCGGAACATTAGCCGTGGCTTGGGATGCATTAGTTTCCCAAACTGGTATTCAAGGCGGAACGGTAATTGAAGCGGCTGTCTGGGCTTCATTATTTATTTGGATTATTAATATCGCTACTGGTATCACTATCAGCTGGGTCTATGGCCGCTGGGCAGCTGTTAAAAAAGGATTGCCGGCCGTAATCATACTTTCCTTAATTCAAGGTGGAGGCCAAACAATTTTAGCACAAATGAATCCTGCATTAGCAGCTTTTATTCCATCATTACTGTCACTGGTTGCTATATTATTTATTGGCAAGCTGAAAATGTACAGAGAATCATGGAGTATTCAAGATAGTAAACTAATGGTTCGTCAAGAAGGAGATAACAAGAAAGAAGAAAATGTCTCCAAAGATCCACTTACCATGAATCAAGCATTTTTCCCTTTTTATGTATTAACCGCTATTACACTGATTGTTTTGCTTATCGGTCCTTTAAAGACATTTTTGAATCAGTGGCAATTAGGTCTAAGCTATCCTGAAACAACGACCGGCTATGGTATGGTGAATCATGGTTATGATCTATTTTCACCTGTCATGCCATTAACGAATTCCGGGTTATTCTTGCTTCTATCTGCTATCATCGGTTTTGTCTTTTTTAAGAGCAAAGGCAAAATTGAAAAAGGCGGAGGAACACGGGCTATTAGGAGAACAATTGAAAAAACGATTCCTTCCACGATCGCAGTAATCGCATTGATTATTATGTCTAAAATCATGGGTGGAACTGGACAAACAACTGAACTTGCTATGGGTACAGCCGGAGTTATGGGTCAGACTTATGTATTCCTAGCACCAGCAATTGGCGTTCTCGGGTCATTTATGACGAGCAGTAATATGTCTTCCAATATTTTATTTGGAGGATTCCAACAAGCGACTTCCTCGCTTTTACATTTAAATGAAGCAGCTATATTAGGGGCCCATACTGCAGGCGGTGCGATGGGATCAGTTTTATCACCAAGTAAGATCATTCTTGGTACAACAACTGCAGGAATCCTCGGTCAAGAAGGGCTCGTCCTTAAAAAGATTTTGCCTATTGCGATAGGTGTTGCTCTTTTGATAGGTATCATACTAACGATTACTACACTGTTTATTTAGGAAGGAGATAGTTCAACATGAGAGATTTTTTTGCAACTAAAGTAGGTCTTCAAACAATCGCATTTATTGTTACAATTGTTTCCTTTCCTTTTCTCTATGTGGGAGGCACCCAAGGCAACTCAAGTCTATTGAACATTGGAATAGTCTTAATGCTTGTAGGCATGTTGGCAGCGCCAGCCATAACATTCTTACATGGAAAAAAAGCGACAAAAAGAGACGGCTACAAAGGTGTTCAGAAGCTCGAAACGAGAGAGGAATAGACTTCTCACACGACCGTACGTCTAATATTCTACGCTCACTGCATGGGGGTATTTATCCCCCATATATAGTGAGCGTTTTTATTTTATTTCCATTGTGAAGTGTTGGCAGCCTGAAATTCTCTATAACAAAAAAAGTTCCTGTGTTTGAATAAAACCATCAAACATTGGAACTCATTTTTGATAATAACGCCCTCGGCATGGGTCGAACTAACAGTCAAAGCATTGATTTAATAAGGTTTTGTAGAGACAACGTATAATATATTGTGTTTGCGGTAAGCCCGTATACAAACATCGCATATAAAACAAATACACCTCCTGGTATGAACAACATATCAATTTAAGGGAGGTGCTTTTCATATGCCACAACAATAACTTACCATTATCCCCGTTACAATCCCAAAACGAAAATACTTCCACAAAAAACCCTACTTTCACGATGAAAAACGACACCACTGAAATTTCCTTCTTCAACGGACATTTGGATGCTTCGATTCTCTTAGCATTATAATGACTTAAACGTACCTTCATCAGAGTGGATTAACCAATGTGCAGGACCTACACGATACCATAAAGAATTAGTTAACTCACGAATTTCATAAACTTCATATGGGACAGCCTCATTATCGTGACGCCATTCTGTCATGCCACTTTGATGACCTGGATCAGATGGGAATGATTTAACATAATGAGTTTTTGGTGAGGTATAAATGCCAATCGCATTCTCATCTTCACTTTTAAGGTATTTATGAATTTTAGTAAATTTTACTTTTTCTTCATTATTGGTAATACAATGATTGGGTTGAGATGTAAAACAATATGCTCCACCATTAGTTATATAATGAACATCTAATTTTTGCCCTTTCTTTAGAACACCGACAATATTACTTGTAGAAGAAGCACTTCTATAAACATTTATATTTTCAGCTAATATTTCAACTTCTCCATAAACACGTGAACTATAGAATTGTTGATTATATGTTCGATCAAATGCAACATTCTCATCTAGACGTATATAATTACCTCCTACTCGCAAATAGCCTGAAGAAAGATGAGCATTTACTGAAACTGAATCTTCATTTACAAAATAACCAATTATCGTTTCACCATTATCATCATAATAAATCGGAACAAGATCTGTTAAAAGTTTCGCTTCTCCAATATTATTTTCGCTTTTATAGATATTTAAATGGTCAGACTTTATAGTCATAACATTTGGATTAAATCTCACCCATTCATTCAAACCTACTTGAAGCCATCCGTCTATGGTTAGACTTTTTAATGTATAGGATTTACCAGGTTCTAAGTAGTAAATAGTTTCAGTTGTTTTGTTTTCTACTACTTTTACATTTCCTGAATTCACTTGTAATTCCGACATCCCATAAATTGAATGATCTTGATTATAAGGAGCTACTAGTTGTTCGTAAGCAATATTATTTGTTTCTTCTAAAACAATTCCATCTTGAATTGTAATCTTTTGAAAACTACGATCAAATACCTCCCAAGTAGTTCCTTTAGCCAAGACTAATTCTTCTCCTGTTGACAAAGTGACAATGGTATCTTCTAGTATAGTAACTATTCCAGATGCATTATCACCTATCTTATTCGGTTCTAAATAATTAATCATTATTGTTTCTTCTAACGCTTCTTCCTCTTCATTTGAAACATCTTTATTGAAATCAACTGTATCAATATCCGCTGAGTATTTTTCAATGTTATTCGAATATTTTTTTGTATCGTTTGAAAAATAAGTCGTATGGGTTCCACCATTTGAACTATTTAATTGATTCCATATTAAAAACACTATAATTAAAGGCACTAACGTGCTAAATACCAGAATCCCTGTTTTTCTAGTTTTTCGCTCAATCTTGTCTTTAGCACGCGGTTCATCTAATTCAGCTGCTTTTTTATACCAAATGAAAGCTTCTTTTTTATCTTTTTTACCGATTACCCCTGTTTCATTCAGTAAGCCTATCTCAAACATTGATGATACATGGTTCATCGCAGCAGCTCTTTCCAACCAGCTAAGTGCCGTTACATAATTTTGTTCAACTCCAAAACCTTCCTGATAAAACTTTCCGATACGGTATAGTAAGTGCTCATTATAAGCGAAGTCTGAATCATACAATCGAAGATGTAACTCTACATATTCTTTTTCAGTTGCATTAAATTTATTTTCTTCAATTAAGGATATTAACTGAAAAATTGCTTGGCCATGCCCTGAAGTTGCAGCTATTTTTAAGCGTTCCAATGCAAGTTCTGTATTTTGTTTCGTGTGCTTACCTTCCAGATGATACATTGCGGACCGATAGTAATCATCTTCTGTTCCATTTGACAAATTTATCTCTGTTATATGGAAATCATAATAAGCGATTTGTTCCATATATTTTTCATTGATAGAACTAGGATTATCATCAATTTCTCCACTGCTAATCTTTTCATATAATACCGCGTATTCATATGATTCATAAAGGCCCATAATCTGTTCTGGATACTGAATCTTTATTGGCTTATATTGAATTGATGCATCCTTATCGCAATATTTAGTTACTGTTGCCGGAAGATATTCCGTATCTTCACGATAAACTAAATTATTCTGTTGAAATCGCACTAAAAAATTCTGTAGCACTTGGATAGCAGTCGCAACATACTTAGGCTCTTTAAGTTTTACAGAAAGATGCATATATTTCTCTACGGCATCTTCCAATTTCACAATGTTTATGCCATAAACAACTGGCTTATGTTTCGGTGCATGAGTTAAGGAAGTAAATAGCTTTGTATAATAAAAATGTTTTTGTTTATCATCAGTAATCGCTGAAATCTGTTGCGCAAGAATAGTGAAATGAATCAATTGAGAAGCCATTCCATATGAAATACCTTGAGTAAGTTTTTTTGCAATTTGCTTATTGCGACTAAAGTAACCAACTAATTTCCGACTAAGTTCTTCTGCTTTCTCATATTCATTTTGAGAAGTGCATTTTTGAATTTGTCTAAAAACATCTTCAGTTGCATTCTTAATATTTCGCTCCAATGCATTCGATATATCCAACATTAATAGTTGTTGTTCTTTATCAAATTTTTGATAGGAAAGTTTCAATGCTTGACTCTCTTCTTGAAGCTTTGTGGCGAGACCAGCGTAAATCTGACCTAACAGAAAGATTATTTTTCGTAATAATTTCATTATTTGTGCAAATATCACAGAAATTAACTCATCTTGAGTCTTTAAGAATTGTTCTAACTTTTTATCTTTACTATTATTTGAGCGGATAAAATGTCTCGTTACAATTCCCGCAAGAGGTCCGGCAACTGCAGTTGCTGCAAAACCCCCAATTAAACTAGCAATAGCCGTATCTTGAGATTGGCTTAATTCTTTTACATATGATTGATATGCATTTATGTAAGGAGCTATTTTTTCTGCAATAGGAGCTTTTAAATCATTTATCTCGTTCACTAGTTGCTGGAAATGCTTAGAATCAACTAAGAATCGTTCACTATTTTCATGAGTGTAGTTCGCAGTCAGGCGATAAAAACTTTGACGGTAGATTTTTTCTATTTCCTGCAGCTTGTAATCATCAAAAATTGAATCAATATTCGTAATAAAATTCGCTGGCGACACAAACTGCAGGTATGATTTTAAATGTTTTTTAGCATCTTGTTTAATCTTCGGCTCATAAGATGCAATTTCATTCATATAATCTTGGAATTGTTGAGTGAGCAACTTACCAATTTGCTCTACATTTTGGTTTAGTGTATAAACCATAGCATCTTTTAAGATAGGTGAACATTGTTCTAATGCCAAACTAGCATCTAAAATTATCTTTCTCTCTTTAATGATAGACAAAACTAGTTCCTCCTTTAAAACAATGTTAAAAAGCTATCTAAATAAGAATCAACCAAATCTATATCTAACAATTCTAATCCATCTAAACTTGCAATAGTATTTGTATCTATATTTTGAACTATTGAAACCTTTGGACCCAACGCTTGTGAGGAGGATGTTAACAGCATTGCATTGTTATACACATCAAATCCATCGTACGCATTGTCGAATACAAATGATGTACCCACTCCATCCTGTATTTCAGTGCCCATCTGCTCGATAAAGGTTGAGGAAATGTTTCCTCCTGGTGTTAAAAAATTTGTCATCCCCTTTGTTGAAAGTGTCGACCCAAGTAAATCCATATTTTCTGAGTATAGCAAATAATCTCCATTATTATGTATATCAGGCACTATGAAACCTTTAGTATTGCCATAATGATCACTAACAAGTAATTGGTCATTTACAAACGGGATTATGTTTATATTGTCACCATCGACCATTTGACCAAGCTTTTGTGCTGGGTATAGAAGCTTTAACGACTCCAATATTTACACCTCTTATTATTTATAAACTTTGTATAGTAAATTCTTCGCAACAGCCCATGTGGAGGCCATTCCCTTTGATGGTACTTTTTACATAATACTATTCTACTATAAAATCACCTTTTTGGTTGTTGAAATGTGTAAATTAATTAAAAACAAAATGCGGAAGTGGGATAAGCCGAGTGTTTTGTTTTACTTGATGTGAAAAAGACTGCGGTTATCCCCAGTCTTTTCACAATTACTTTATTTCAAATTGCTCCTTAGGAGCCTTTTCTTTAGTTGCGCGATCGTAGTGGTGACGGCTGTCCGTTGTTTCATGTAGAAGCCCTCCATAGAAATATTACGGAAGGTCAGTCAAGGGGCATCTCGGGGTGCTGTGCGTGGTATTTTCAACGGAAGAATAGCCGAAAATAAAAAACGCCCCTACGCTTAAAAAAGCGCAGAGGCATCGGTAATTTAAAAGTATTAATGACGCCCTCGGCAGGAATCGAACCCAAATTAACGATGTCTAAAATTAAGCAATTAGAGTAAAACAAACTCAATAATGACAGGATTTTTGATATTGAGTTTAGAATAAAATAGATTAGAATAATACAATCCCTAGGTCAAAACTAGGCCAATGAAGTATACCTTTATTAAATTGCATTCCCTACTTGTTTTAATACATTTAATATTAATGGAGAAACTTGAATAAGTACATACCCTAAACCTGCATTTTGAATCATAGTCCATCCCTTTTCTGCATTATTGAACATAAACATAAAGCATGCACCTACTATAATAACTGAAGCAATCGGAAAACTAAGAGCCACTAGTATATCTACTACTGGATCCAGCACATGAGCTAACATGGAAAGAGTTTGTTCTCCCATCCACTCTTTAGCTGTTACCGGGACTGCCTCAGCTGCAAACACCGGCTGAGCCATAATTAATGGAACAGCGACAGTCGTCCCTACTCTTTGAATCAGTTTGCCTATATTCTTCTTATTTTTAGGCCGCTTATATTCACCAGACATAAATTCACTAAACGATATAGTTTGTGCCTTAGCCACCTTGATCACCCTTTCTTTTTAGTGTTTTTTCTCTTCTTACTAGTTTTGTTTTTCTTTTTTCTTTGCTTTAACCCGTAATCAATCGCTAATAAACCAATCTGTAACGCTGCCTTCTTCCAGGACATAATATCCCTCCTATTTAATTTCATTCCACAAATACACTTTGCAGTCCATTTCCTTGCACAGATCCGCAATTCTCTTTTTTCTGTAAGGGGTGGTTGTCACCCAAACTAATGCAAATTGTGGATTATATGTGGATAACTTTTTATATCTTTTAATCTTTTGGATATTTTTTGACATGGATTGTTTATAATCGATTTCTACAAAATGATGGAGTTTATTGAAGATGTAGGCTGCATCTGCTATGAGTGATATGTCATTTACGGATACTTTTACTTCGTTCTTCCAATTTGAAGGCCGACCTTTGATGATGTATAAATCATTTCTCATTAAAAAGTGATTTACCTGTGGTGTTTTCTTTCTGATCTTTTCAGCTTGCACCATTTCTCGACCAACTGCATTTAAGTAGTAGATTTTCTTTTTTTCTTCATTAAAGTAGGAAATATATTCACTTAAGCTAAACAGAATCCGTTGAGCGTTACGAGTTTGACCAAGGTTGTGCATTTTTTGCAACTGTTCCCTTGAAAGATAATCACAGTTCTTCAAGCTTAAAAGTATTTCCTCTACTCTTTGTTGTTTCTTCAATGATCAACTCCTCCCTTCGTGGTTTTATGGTGATATGAGGGGCAATCATCTTTTCTATTTGATCATTTTCAATAAATGGAGTTTGAACTATTCGAACTCCATCTGGTGTTTTATAAATTGCGCGACCAGGTACTTCTAGTTTTTCTGCACCTGATTCATCCAGCACTACTCTTGATGCAACCGCATCCCTTAGCTTATAAGTAATCACTGTATCGCAATTCTGCTTGATCTGCTTATTCATGACATCTGCTGTCGGGTATTGGCTGCAATAAATAAGCCTGTATCCTAACCCGGCCCCTATTCTAGCTATTTCCGAAAGCGTTCCTTCACATTTGCGGGCTTTTTCCTTTTCTTCTTTCCCCGTGATGATGTTTGGCGAGATTTGCGCTGCTTCATCAACGAAAATGAAATGTCTAGTATCAATCCCAGCTTCTTTAATATCTTCGGATCCATTCTTATCAAACCAACATTTCATTTGGTCCATCTCACTTTTTATCTTTTGCAATGCTGATAAAGCCTCATCTATGTTTGTAGCAACCTCTAGCACTTGTTTAGCATTTTTAAAACGGGTGAACGCTAAGCCACCTTTTAGATCAATGAGTGTTAACTTTGTATTTTCGGGTTGTTGGTGTATTAATGATGTAATTATGATCTTTAAGAGAACTGTCTTTCCTTTTCTTGTCGCCCCTGCTAATGTGATGTGGCCACGTTCCATATCATGATTCACAAAGCCATATCTGCTTTCCCCAAGAGGAATTTCCCAATCAACACATTCTCCTAGCATACCTAAGTTGAAATTAATCTTATTTGGAATATGTCTATCTAAAACTTTGATATTGAGCATTCCATCATAATTCAATTCGATATCTTTATCCGATATATAACGATCTCCTAATATTTGCTTAATTTGAGGTAAAAGCTTTTCTTTAAAGTCCATTTGTACTAATCCTCTAAAGTTTATTGGTTTTTTTCTATTATTAAGACCATCCCTTAAATGCTCAGTCTTCTTTTCGAAATCAGTCAAACACATACCTAGTGGAATGCGATAAACATATTCCATTCCCCATTCATGCTTTTTCTTACGATAAAGTTGCATGGTACGAATTTCTTTTTCTTCTTTTACATACAGGCCACAATTTAAAGCGATTTTCTTTATCTTTTCTCCATCGTCTAACTCTGACCGTTTAAAATAACTAAATCCAACTAAACCAGCAGCCAAAGAAGTTGTAACGATTTCAAACAGCATTTCCTCACCCCAAATTTTTTATTTAATAATAAATAGTTGCACTGACAACGAATAGAAAAAATTTGATTACCTCCTTGCTTCGATTAAGTTTGTAAGTTTCGCTTAACTGTTCATCTAACGAAATTACAGACGAAGGTTTCTGCGAATAAGTTAGCGAATAACTAAGTGAATAGTAGATGTTATGACATACGGCTTGTACATAATTCCCAACTTTTTTAAATCCGATCGTATAATTTTGGGATTCATGGTCAAGAATGCTGATACAACTACTTTTTGGAGGTATAAAAATATGTGGGGATTAGGCAAACCACGAAGTAAATTAGGGAAATGGATGGATCGGAATGGTTTAGACCAACAAGATTTAGCTAGGACTGCCAAGGTAAGTAAAAATACCGTTACGAAGGCATGCAACGAAAAGGATTATATTCCAAGAGCAGATGTTATGAAGAAATTATTGAAAGCAATTAGAGAGATTGAACCAAATGCAAAAATGAGTGATTTCTGGGATATGTAAATTTGAGGTGATTTAATTGACTATAGCTGATGACTGGCAAATGTTAATTGAGGATTTGCAGAAGGTAGAGATTACCCCTATTGAGGTTCGAAAAGTCCTTTTGTTTTACGACTTAATGCTTGAGACACATAAAGTTGTGATGAATGGCGATCTGTTTGAAGAAAAATGAAATGCGCCCTCGTTATTGAGGAGCGCTTTCAACTTTTAGTTACAATATAGAAACTTTCATTATGTCCATAAACGGAACTTTGGTAATGTTAGAATCCTTTTCGATATGAATTAATCTTGTGCGACTATCCATTTTTATTATCTGCCCTTGAATCGCCTCTTTTTCCCAGATATCTAATATTACTTCTGATTTTTCATCATGCGCTTCTACAAGTGAATTACCAATCTCTTCTAGCTCGAATTCGTCTCTCGTTGGTCTTTTTTTCTTAACTTTAGACATAATTATGCCCCTCTCCTCATACTTCGTACTGGTCCGACCGATAAGATGTTACTTATTTTAAAGGTTCTCTGTTGCTTTCGGACGTAACAATAGGTTCTTAATGACTCCTTATTTACTGATAACACCTTAATTTTACGCTGGCTAATATTCCCCTTACAGTCCAAGTATATCATTTCTAATATTCCTCCACTTGCTGCCGCCTTTAATAGTAAACTTCTCATCAATCTGACCTCCTTTACCATAATTATATAAGAACCTTTGTTCGATTTCAATTGAATAAAGAACTAATGTTCGCATATAATAATCTAATAAGGAGATGACTAATGATGATTCGTGATCGCGGATTAATAAAATGGCAACCAGCGCATTTCATGCCTGAGCACCGAAAAATGCTGAGAAATCTTGCTAATGATGAAAACAGACAGAATATGCCACAACTGGATGAGCAAGAACTCGAAGAGATCGGCATTCTTGTTATGGACTCGCTAAACTACGCAATTCCAATTAAAGTAACCATTTGGAATCACGGCTATTATATCCATCGCTTTGGAGTGGTTAGTAAGGTGGATCAATTTATGAAGCACATACTATTAGAGAATGAAACTAATAATGAACGAATAATGATTAGTGATATTACCTGTGTGGAGAGGATTTAATTGACCAGGATTCCGAATGATGACAGAGATATTATCGAACAAGCAATGTACCTTCCGATGGTCCTTACTGTACTCGAAAAAGACCGATTAATATTCGATAAAGCTGCTTTTAAGCTAAAGCAGCCATATCTTAACTTAGTTGATGAAACGATTAAGAGTGTACAAAGGGATTTGAAAGAAGTGAAGTTGAACATGAGGAAAGGAAACATGAAACTGCAACAGATTGGGCACGATGAAGCTTTCACGCAATTTATGTTTTTCTATAAGGGATATGAGGAGCAGCATAATTATTTTAATCCGCGGATTCGTAATAAGGTGCAGGAGTTGATCGAGTATTATTTATATAATCGATAGTAAACCCGTTTTAAGGTGGCTTTACAGGGGCGAAGTTTATTAAAGAAGACATACCTTTTAAAAGCTACAATAAAAATATAGTCTTTTTTTATATGAAAATTTTGTCACTTTGAGTTATAGTTGATTTAGTAATCAAAAATTATTAAGGATGTAAGAAATGAAATATCCTATTATAGATGTAACAGATTGGTTAGTGGATACAGAAAAGGGAGAAGGTAAAGGACTACGTGAAAAGGTTTGGTTAATAAACCCTTCTACTAGCGAAAGTGCAATGTTCAAAATCCCAAGAGAAAACCGAGGAGAACATTGGGCCGAAAAACTTTGTAGTGAAATTGCAAACATTTTAGACTTCAATTGCGCAAGAGTAGATCTTGCAAAAAGAGGTAATACATATGGTTCATTAAGCTATTTTTTTGTTGATAAAAACAATGGTTTCTCTCATTTTGATGGCGGAACTTACTTTCCGTTTGATTATGATGATGAAAGAAATATTGGGTACAATGTACAATTAATCAAAAAAGTGTTGGATGAGCAAAACATCTCTTTTGGTGAATTTTTGTTTATTATAATTTTTGACGCACTTGTTGCAAATGGTGATCGGCACCAAGATAATTGGGGTATAACTCGGCATGACATAGAAGATATAAAATTCATTTCTCCTTTATACGATAATAGTGCTTGTTTGGGTAGAGATTTAAATGAAGTTAGTATTAATAAATACTGTGACTCTAACGAAGATTTATTAAGATACATATATAAAGGAAAGGCTAAAATAGGTTGGGGAGATATTAGAAACGAAAATCATTTCGCATTAATTAGAAAAATACTCAAATTATTTCCCCTAAGAACATTAGCATCAATTGATCGGCTAAGTCATTTAACTGATGTGATAATTGAAAACATCATAAATAAACTTCCTAATGAAGTAATTACAGAAAAACATAAAGAATTCGTAAAACTATTTTTAATTAAAAGACGCGATATTCTAAAAAGAATAGGTGATAGTATGGTAAATACAGTAAATGAATTATTATTAATTTGGAAAGATCCTGTTTCTCGTCAAAGATTTACTGTAGGGAAATTAATGTACAATGAGCTAACAAATATATATCGGTTTATTTATCTAAACCCTGATTTAAATGACGCAATTCAACACGGATTTAAAAATTACCCTAATTTCCCGTTTCTTTCGCATCATTATGAAGTAAACGGGAGCCTTTTTAAGGATATTAGGAGTCGTCTACCTCAACCACGGCGCCCGGATTATGCTGAAATATTGGAACGTTATGGTCTTGATTCATCGAGTTCTGAAATGGAAGTATTGGAGGCCACTAGGGGGCGCACTGCAACGGATAATTTTGAATTTGTAAAAGACTTTAAATACATCCCTAATAATTCCTATGACTTTACCTTTGACTTAGCTGGAGCACGTTATAATAAATTTAGTGAAATAACCTCAGATTTAAAAATTAATGATTCGATTGAACTGCAAAAAGATATTGAAAATGAGCATGATCATTACGCTGTTAAGGTGCTAGCTAAAGGTGTACATATTGGATTTGTTCCAAAGTATTACTCAATGGAATTTACTAAGATGATAGAGGATAACGCAAGGTATACTGCAACAGTTTCTAAATTGGATATACAAAACGCCTCTCCCGATGAATGGTCACAAATTAGAGTAAAAATCAATGTATTGTAATCTTTTAATACCCCTCTCATTTGAGAGGGACTTTTTTTTATTTCACCAATTCGTCACAAGGACTTCCCTCCTATTTGTCAAATATTAACATCATAACCTTCTGAAAGTTTGAAAATGAGGCGATTTAAATGGAGAGATTGGGTGAAAAGTGGTATGAAATTTGGGAAACGATTTGGCTTGAGTATGTATGTAGATTTTGGGATTGGTTTTGGTACTACCGAAGAGGGAAAATAAAGTTTCACGTTATTGATCAGGGAGATTGCTTTAAAGTCTCTGCTTGTAATGGTAAAGAAACAGTTTGGAATTGCTACGGAGGCACATTAGAACAAGCTAAAGAAATAGCATTGTGGAGATTAAGGAACGGAAAATAGCAGAGATTGAAAGCCCTTCTTAACGAGAAGGGCAATTTTATTTAGACATTTAAGTCACTAGCCAATACGATCCCAAATTTTATGTAAATTTAATGGTGTGTAAATTTCTTCTCCATGAATCTGCCGATGGATAATTGGATCTTGAAAGTAACGATCTAATGATTCCATTTCCTTCTTATAACCTCTTCTCGGGTGTTCCCCTGATATAATTCTTAATTGAGAATAATGCATTCTAACCTATCTCCTTCAAAAGTAATATTACATAATTACTATTTCCAGAAATCCATTTGTTATTTAAAAGTCCTTATCTTTTTTTAGGTAAAGAAGCAACAAAAGAAGTATGTAATTTCCCATAAAAAACTTCGGTTTTTAAATAATAAATAACAAACCCTATAAATGCTCATATGAGCAAAACCTTATAAGTAGGTGAATGGGATATGAGAAATAACATTCAAATATTACCGATTATTGCTTCTGTTGGAATTGGAGCAGCTGCTTATAGTTTAATGACTGGACGTGGTGGACAACTTCAAAATATGATCCCACAAATTTCTAATATGGGTAATCAGGGTAATCAAAATGCTCAATCAGGTACCGGAGCAAGTAATCAGTAATTACAAAAAAAAGAGCCAAGAAGTTTAAACACTTTCTTGGCTCCTTTAGTCAGAAGTAACATTCAATTAATTGGTGATAATATCCCAAAGTGAACATTATTTATATACTTCTGCTGCTTTAGCTAACAATACTTTTGATGGTGTTTCATACTTAACGTATCCATCAATCTTAGTGATCCAGTGGTTTGCACCAACATCATATTGTCCGCCATAATTCTCACGATAACCATACACACGATACTGCTCATCTGGCTGTAAAATACGGACCATTTGCAATTTACCAGCTGCATCTTCGGTCCACAAATTTATTGGTTTTAGAATAGTTATTCTACCAATCTGCCCTTTCTTAAACTCTGTCTTCCCCCACATTAGGACTGATTGAGCTTTTGTCTTTAGGTTTAATGCTTGTACTAATCCATTTATATGACCTTGTGCTATTGCATTCAAAAAATCATCATCTTTGAGTAATGCTGCGTCTGCTGCTCTATCTATAAATAAAGTCTCAGACAATACAGCTGGCATATGAGACTCTCTTAACATGTGAAAGTTTTCAGCCTTTGCTTTACGGTCAACTACACCATAATCTTTAATCTCCATCATAACGGCAGAGTGGATAGCTGCTTGTATAATCCCAGAAACTGAACTAGTTGACTGTGATGAATGTCTAAAATCCTCATAGCCGGTACCGCCCCCTGCGTTAATGTGGACGGACAATAGAAAATCGGCTTCCCATTCATTCGCCATATCAGTACGTTGTTTGAGTGATAAAGTTTGGTCTCCTTCACGACTGAGTTTTACTTGGGTGTTTTCGAATCCTATTAACAAATCTCGAATACGTTTAGAAATTTGCAATGTTAAATCTTTCTCTAGCAGTCCATTCCCTACTGCTCCCGGGTCCGTACCGCCGTGCCCTGGATCAATAAATATTTTAACCATGTATGATTCACCTCCTTATTTTTTTGTAACAATTTTTGATTGATCAAACAAACCAGAAGCTGACAAACCAATCATTAATCCAAACATAATTTTGTCCTGAAGAGTCACTACATCTACATAAAAAATACCCGCTATTATTCCAAGTAAAACGGAAACAGCAGGTAAATATTTTTCCGGCATAAAGCCCAATCTTTTTATTAATTCAGTAAGAGCCAAAACAACAGCGATTACAATAGCAATTTCAAACATTATTTATCATTCTCCTTTTCAATTTTATCAAGCCTCTTATGAGCTTGTTTGCTAGATTCCTCAACCCTCGTAACCCGTTCACTTAATGCAAGAGTCTGTTTTTCATTTGCTTTTATATCAATCCTAATCGATTCAACTCCTGCATTGATATTGTCCAATTTGGTTTTGATGACAGCAGATTCAGACGCATCTGTTCTGACATCTTTATCTCGATTACGGCTAAATGTTAAAATTCCAATCACTGCACCTAGCAAGGTACATAATAATCCAATAACTGCTACGACTTGAGTGTCCAAACTATCACCTACTTAAAATTAATAGGCCCGATCGGTTCGGGGCAAGCTTAGATCTTGATGGCAATATAAAAAGAGCCCTTGAAAAGGACTCTTACCAATTAATTATTTATTACCTTCATTCCAGTTAGTATAATTTTGGCATCGCTATTTAAATAAACAATGATGTCTTCTCTCAAAAATAACTTTGCATTTTCTTTAAGCATTACCTTTATTCCTCTTAAATCAAATTTATAGGCATATGCATTAATTGCATTAATAACGGTGAGTTCCTTTCTGGATAAGGGTTCAACGCCGGAGTTTAATTGTTCTATTAGGAAATTTAGAATCACTCTTGCATTACCTTTCAGTAATTGCATTCTCCCTTCTAGAACACCAATATTTTCCTCAATGTATTTTCTTGCTGAAACATAATCAAATTCATCAACACATTGATTTATTTTATTTACCAGCTCATCCAATTTCATTTACCCATCTCCCATTCACTCTCCAAAAGTATCTCTTTTTAATAAAATGATAACCTTGTTTTTTGAATGGGTAAATAGGCATAGTTAAAAAGTATCAAAAATAATCCCGATCGGTTCGGGTAAAACTGTGGACATCATGAAATAAAAAGAGGACTGAATTTCTCGGTCCCCATACATTTATTAATATAACTCTTTATACACAATTACTTTTAATGCCGTTAATTCTTAGAAAAGGTAATTAATAATCTTCTAGATATAATATTCTAAATTTCAACTCGTCATTGGCATCTAAAACCCCAATGACAATCTGATTATCTTCAGTCAATGTGACATACCTTAAAGTTTCATCACCTTCGGTCATAAAGTTTGTATCCGAAGGTGTCTCCATCTTTGCAAAGACAGATTGTGTGTATTCAAGTGGAAGAATATCATCTATTCCTTTTTCCGGTCTATCGAGCCACTTAAACATGAAATCTTTCAATTTCATTTGTTCAATTATTGATAAACTTTTCTTAAATACTAGTTTGTTTGCAGTTACTTCTTTCAACTTTACCACTCCTTAATAGTAGGTAAAGTTTATACGTAAAAAATCCTAACAACAAGGATATTCTAATGACAATCGCTTTACATTTTAATTACTTGCTAAGTAAGTAGTAATATACCTGCTTATTGCATAAAAAATACACCTCGCCGGGTGTTAGTTGCTGCACATTATCGTCCTAGAGCGTCATTAAACTACTTCTTCACCAGTTAAGATGGATACAACAACTTCTCGCAAATTCCCAACATTCGGCACTTGTTCAAGTGTGATTTCACCAGCAAGGATAAGAATAGAATACGAGATAGCGATTTGTGATTTTTTAGTAAATGTCATTTTAAAAAACTCCTTTATTAGTAGAATTTGTAATTTAATTAGACTGAGCCAATACATCCGAAACAACCTTACGTAAGTTTTGAAAGTCAGGAACATCCGCAATTGTTTTTTCACCATTTTGAATAAGTAGTACATAATCTTTTACGATATTACTATTTATTTTAAACATCACATTCCACCGCCATTCATCATCAGCATGGTTTCAAATAATTCTGCATTTCCTCTCGCCATTTCAAGACGAACTTGTTCATCTTCTTCTTTAGCAATTTGTCGTGGTTCATAACTTGCTCTTGGCTCAACTTTATAGCCATTAACTAAAATAGTAATGGTGAAGTCATTAGGATTATTACCTGCATCAATTATTTGTTGTACAATCTTTTCATACGTCATTACTCCTCACCCCAAACTCTATACACTTTTGTGATTGCGTCTCCACTAGCAACTGCAGATGAAGATGCAGATGATAATTTAATATAGTAGTTGCCCGACAAAGACCCTACATCTAGTGAAAACACCTTACGGGGATCAGAAGGAGCTGAAACACCTAAAGATGCTACTATTCCCGAATTATCACTCCACGAAGTAGTTTTGTTTTTCGACACAGTGAATATGGATTGATGTCCCGAAAATTTTTCAGCATCGAAAAATAGGTTTTTTATATTACTAAGGTCGATTGCTAAATTAGTAACGTATGTTCTTTCGTTATTATTTGAAGTGTATTTATCCGCATCTATAAATAGATGATTTGCCTGCTTGCTTTGTGTTCCAGTACCCAATGAATAGCCCGTAACCCATCCGCCTGTCAATGTCTCTTTTTCGTCACCTTCATTGTAGAAATAGGTAATTGTGGCTGCATCACGTAATTGTTTTATCGCGGTGTCTAACTCTGTAAAAGTAGCGTATTCTCCAACTTTGGAAACCTTAGCTTTTTTGGAAATGAGCGTGGTTTCCAACAAGTTCTTACCGTCATTTCCATATTGCTTTAAATTATCAATCTCCGTTTGAACATTTCCTCCACTTATCGTAGTTACATTTGAAGCAGACATTTCAGGTAGAATTAGATTCCCTTCTTCATCTGTCTCTGCTTTTACATGACCTAATTTTGTAGGTGACGCTTTTTCCGCCAAATGCGTAGCAATATCTTGACGTATTTGCTCTAATTCCTGTTCAGTAGCACCAGAACTTATGGCTTCTTGTAATGTCTTTAAGGCTTCATCAATGGTGTCCATATTTGCATTTTGATCATTAACATTATAAAACTCATCTTGACCAGGCTTTATTAAGTTAAAATTCGTTGTCTTAGTAGGCATTAGTTCAACACCTCTTCCCTTAAGTGCCTATGTTTAAATGCTGCTAATTGAGTGTGGGTATATTTGGCTAATTTAGAATTCTGGTTATATCGAAGTTCAACTGTCAGAACAATGTTTTGGGGTGTGATACGCTCCAACATGATAACAACTGCATCAAATTGCCCTTTTACAGTCAGTTCAATTTTTACAGTTAGTGTTTTATTGGCTACATCTCGTTTCAACTCATATTGCCCTTCACCAAGTAAACTATCGAGTAGCTGTTTTAAAACTCGATATGTGTAAGGTGCTTGCTCTTGATAACGGGTTAATAAACGGAATCTTCTCGTTTCAATTGAGTCCGTTGCAGGCACTTTTATTTTTAGCATTTTTTCCCTTCGTGCTAACCCTTCTTCAGTAGCTGACAATATAAACCGATTATTAAAGCTATCCTCAATTGCTTGCCATGTAGCATCTAACAGTTTGTTTTCTACATTTGCAATTTCAACTAACTCTTTAATTTCATGCAAAACTGACGGTAAATAGCTTAGTATATCTACTTCTCTAGGCAACTAAAACACCCCTTACCGGAATGGACTCCTTATCTAGTTGAATGTTTGATGCTCCACCATTAAGTAAAGTGTTAGCTATATCAAGTACACCTGGTACTCCTAGCAATCTGGTTTCGATTTGGCTAATACGAACGACTACCCCCGAGTGATCGCCATCATAATCAATTGATTTTGCCCACTCTTCTGCAAGCTCTTTAAAATAGTTATCTATGGTGGATTGCACATTTGCTTCAATGTCAGGCCAAGTCCAACCGTCTTGATAAGTGATATTTAATACGATTCCAATGACCGTATTATTCACTCCCGAAATTGTAACAATATGGTCAATAGGTGCAATCCCTACACCTTCACCTTGCATACCTAACGGATCCACTCTCTCTTGAATAGCATCGATTAGCGTTTGTGTAGGCTTTCCAAATAAGGAGTTGATAATTGTAAGACCTACTGTACTAGCGCCATACTTAGCGCGATAGACACGCACACCCCCAACACCATCTAACTCACCGACTTTTTGTTTATAGTCAGCACGATTACCACCGTATGCGACAGATTCAAATGAATTAAAGTAACGTTCTCTGAATGCTTCAGTATCCTCTTCACCTCTAGCTGGTATTAACAATTCTGTTAGTTCAGCATTTGTTAGCCCGTCAATATATTCAATTGGAATTAAAGGACCTGAAAATAAATTTCCGATATTTCCATAAGTTTCACATTCAAGAGTGAATTCCCCCTGTGCCGTACGTTCAATTACGACATAATTTAATTCATCTAAACTGAAGCGAGAGCTGATTGGTACATCAATATTAAATACACCTTTCCATTTTGCCTTTGTTGCTGGGAAAGGTTTCAGTCCTCGTTCCATCGCAATACGAATTAAATCCTCTCTAGGAGCAGTATCAGCAAAAACTCGGTCATTATTTGCTTGAATAGTAGCCAACATTTGAACAGTTTCTATACTATTCGCTGCGGTAGCATTATAGATTAAAGATGTTCCTTCTCGTGTATCAAGTGTCGGATCAACTCCAGCGAGCTTCTGAGTCATTAAATCTTCATAAGAAATATCCAAATTTAGAGGTTCGGCCATCAATATTCCACCTCTTTCTCCCCTGTAAATTCACCATAAATGCTATGAACCGTAAATGTGACATGTACCTTTTTCTTTTTCACTACAAAAACAAAGCTATCAACAGCATTAATACGATCATCCTGAGTAAGGCATTCAGTAATTCGTCTCTTTATTTCAGGTAATACATAGGCAGTTGGCTTGCCAAATAAGTCTTTAAACTCCACACCAAAATTCCATGAATATATAATGTGTTCATATCTTTCAATATTAAGCATTAAAAAAATCGCTTGTTTCAAAGCTTCAATTTCATTAACGAAGCCTACACAGCGATTTTTATCCATATACAATTTATAATTTTTGGTTGGTGGTAATGCCGCCTCATCAAAGTCTGAAATTAATCCGTCATTCACTTGAGGAATCATTTAACCACCTCTTTATCTAACACAATATATTTTTGACCACCTTGCATTTTAACCAACATTACTGTGTCCCCAACTTTTAGAGCATTATGGACTATAAACTTTTTTCGACCTTTATATTCATGAGTATGAGCCTCAGCAACTTCTGTTACATGATTTACTGTCATCTCAATCTCGAAATCTCGAACATTTCTTGTCAGAATCAATTGAGCAGTTGTTAATTCTTTCTTTTGCTCAACCAGTATTTTTAATGGAGATGTGCTTGTTACATGGCCGAATTGAATGGTGGTCGGATCTGCAGCATCAATTGCTTCTCTAGCTGCCTTTTTAATTGATATTACAATGTCATTCATATCACGCAACAAAATCACCTCCAATTAAAGAGAGATCCATGAAATGTTCACTTTCCTTAAAGGTGTGCTTAACACTATTTACAAGCATATAGTTCATTACTTTAATATCATCAAGATCTAGCCTCACAACGACCATATTGCCGCCACGAACATAAATATTACCAAATGCTTTTTTCATGCTTAGATTTCTAGTTTTTCGATTGTAAAGTGACAACAGTACATCTGCTTTGATCTTCCCATTCGTTGATTCCTTAATGGTTCCAAAGTGTTGTAGCATTCCCCAATTATTAATATTGTTATTGTCTTGAGCAATAAAAATTTCTCGCTTTCCAGTTTTCTCATTTTCATAGGAAAGCTTAATTTTGTTGTAAGTATTAGAATCAATCGATGAAGTGTAGTCAAAACTTTCGCCTGTTTCCTCGTCAATGAGCACGTCTAGTTTCATCTTCTCAAGGTCTCTGAGAGTCAATTTCCCGAAGTTATCATATAGGATATACATTTTCTTCGTATTATCCATTGTAAGATCTAGCGCATTCTGAAACATGTCGAAAAGCTCTTTATTATCCTCTACTCGACTGGGAATCTTGTATCCAGTATCCTGAATGGTTCCAGTGTTCAAACGGAAATCAGCAGCCACCATTTTAATAAATTCTGATGCTGTTTTGTTAGTGTAAACATAAGTATCTTTGTTTTTTAAATAGCGTAGTTGGTCATAGGCCGTCACATTTATTAAGCCCTCTTTGGAACGTTTTTTAGTAAAAACAAATCCATAAAAGATATTCTTTCCATCCTTTTTTAAACGAACAGCGTTGCCTTCTTCAAAGTTTAACGCTACATCCTTTAATACACTAAAGGTCAACTTACCAGGTGCACCTTTTCTAGTTGTCTCCCAAACTATTCCTTCTTCCACAGCAGGCTCCATAAATTTCTCACCATTTTGGATGATTAATTCAATCAAAATTTAATCACCTGCCCAGGATAAATAAGATTAGGATTCTTAATACCGTTTTTAGCAGCTAACTTATCAGTCATATCTTTAGTTGCTTTTCCATAATACTTCTTGCATAAAGCCCATAATGTATCACCTTTAACAACTTTGTGAGACTTAGGGGGAGGCGGAGCATTTGTTGTTGGCCTTGGCTTAGTAGTTTTTGCAACTGGCTTAGCACTTGCGGCCGCCGTAGAAGCACTTGGCTTTTTAATTTCAATAACCTTAGTACCGTACTCCCGATACTGTTTTAAAAGAATTGTAACAACTACATCAAATCCCTGATCTGCATTTTCTTTAATTGAATACTCTTCCAAAGATACCTTCATATTTGTATCGAATAATAAATCGTCACTCGGCTTTAATCGAGAGACGATAAATTGAAAGGGTTTATTATCAACCTTTAGTTTTTCAAGCTTATCTAAATAAAAGCTAGCTGGTTGATAACCATCAGGGTAAACGGCGAATGGGTACTTCGAATTTGGTAGTAATAAATCAAAAGAAAGTTCAGTCAATCCTGCTTTTTTCAGCATATTAACCTCACCCTCATTTATTAAGGTAATTGTTGTATTTTTATTTCTAATCTTTGTTTCTAAGCTAGAAGGAGCAACCGGAAGCTGTACATCGTCTATAAAGAAGTTATATGCCATCTAATTTGCTCCTTCCGCAATTACATCTAAAGTTTCCTCAAGTTTTTCTCCAAATTTATCAATAATTCCATCTAGATCAAGATCAGAGTTAACCGTATTATGGTTGGTCATATCAACTTTAACCTCGGCAGTCGTAAATCTATTAATTACATCTCTCTCAGCTAGATCACGAAGATATTTTAAATCTTCTTCTGCCATTTCCATCGAATCTGCCATCTTTTTAGTGTTTCCAGCTGTTTCTTTTCCTGTTTCGTTAACCGCGCTTTTTATGCCTTCTAATCCAGATAGAGCATCTTTCATGGTAGATGTAGGGTTATTTTTATCCCCAGAAAATAAATTGGAACCCCAATTGTACCCAGCATCCCAAGCTCCGCTATACTCAATCCTTGATTTGATAGCTGGTGCATTTCTACTAAGGGTTATTGCGCTATCATTTTTGCCCCAAGCAAGTACGCTGTCTTGTAGGGAAGAAAGACCTGCAGTCCAATTTGTTCCAAAAATAGAATCTATTATATTAGTAACTACTTTTCCAAGAGATAAAAACCATGAAATTATTTGTCCTAGTAAATTTGCAACAGCATCACCAAAACTGTTGAAGCCACCATTGAAAACATTCAAAACCCATTCAATTATCCCTATCCAAGGCTCTGCAAAATTTGTCCATAAGATTTGAATAATTGCATTGATTACACCAACTACTGTATTCCAAATGAAAGCACCTAAAACTGCAAAGGCACCTGCGATAATACCTGTGGCACTGTATGAAGTTCCAGCGAAGTGATTTACCGCAGCTACAGCACCATAAACAATTAGGATTAATACAACAATCGCACCTATTAACCAGGCAATAGGATTAGCAGCAATAGCGACACTAAGTGCAGCCATAGCCGCAGTCAACCCGTAAGTAGCTGCCGTTGAAACAATTGTTGCAGCTACATAAGCCCATTTTCTAATAGTTGCTGTTGCAGTTAGAGCTGCAGCAATAATTTGTTGACGGTTTATCCATAGAAGCGCTATTCCATATGCTACTAACGCAATTGTTGCTGCAACTATGGCTGGTTCTGCATATGACCAAGTATCATAAACAAATCCACCGATGGACATTAGAACTGAAAGAGTGGATAATGCAATGTTTGAAAGTATATGCAATGAATTAACTGTGCTGTTTATTACACTTTGAAACTTTTCATTGTTTGCTATTTCATTTAATTTTTGAAGAACTGGCTGAAAGGCCCATAACGCTTCGTTTTTAAAACTGGTCCATATTTGCTCAAAGGTCAAAGGCATTGATGCAAAGTCCTTGTTTATTTGATCTGCTGCCGCGAACATGGCTTGCTTTATTACATCTGCCGACAGTTTTCCATCTGCTGATAATTCTCGAATTTTCCCTATTGGAATTTCTAAGTAATCTGCAATATTTTGAATAATATTAGGAGCATGTTGAAAAATACTGTTTAATTCCTGTCCTCGTAATACTCCACTGCCTAGTGCTTGTGTTAATTGTATTGTTGCATTCTTTACACCATCGGCATTTGTTCCAGCAATGCTATACTGTTTATTTAACAATTCAGCAAAAGCAATGGCTTCTCTATTGGAACCGAAAGCATCTTTAGCATTCATGCTCAGTTTCCCAACTAAATCTGCTGTATCCGCATAAGATCCGTATGAACGCTGAGCACTATCAAATATCATTTGTTGTAATTCAGCTGTAGTTTGTAATCCGTCATTTACCATTTTTAAGCGCGCAGTAATGTTGGTCATTTGATCCGACAGTTCGATTATCGATTTCCCAGCCTGAAGGGAAAGGTACGTACCAACAATCGCAACCAACTTTGATAAAAATCCACTAGCAGCAGATGAGCCTTGATTAATACTATTATTCAGCTGTTGTTGCTGGTTATTAGCTTGATGAATTTGTTGTTCGATTTGATTAAAAGAGTTTTCTGCTAGAGCTAATTGCTGTCTAGCTGCTTGTATACTTGCCGTATCAACAGCGTTACTTGATTGCATTTGTAATTGCTCAAAACTATTGATGACAATGTTCATGGCGTTATTCATTGATTGAAAAGCACGAGACATGTTGTCTTGTACTTGTACTACTGTTCTGATAGTAGCCACAAAATCACCGCCCTTTTAAACAAAAAAAGAATACATCGTGTAGATGTACTCTCTTCGTGTCTATATATTTTTAACCTTTTTAATATATTTGATCCATAAATCGATGTTCTCAATATATTCTTCTAGGCTAACATTTTCTATTTGTTTAAAATCATACAAACTTAATAGAATTTGCATCCACGTATTATTTCCATGCATTTTAATTCTTCCTATAGGGAAACCGTTATAGGAAAAATCAATCGCCTTATCACTCATTCTTCTTAATTTTAATGCTCCATGTTCATTGCTTTGATTCAATTTAATAAGAAGATTTTTTATGAAAATTTCTTCATTATCAGAAATAGAACAATATTTGCTGTCCTCTATATCCCTTATTAGGTGAATGTAATAAGAAGAAATTTTTCCATTTTCATTAATAGGATTATTTTTCGGGAATTCTTTTTTAAATATTACTGAAAATAGTCTTTTTATCATGTTAAAACATTTTCTTAATAAAGGCTCTATAAATTTTTTCATCTATTTCAATCAGACTTTTCTTCTCATTTTTAAATTCAATAGCTAATAGATGAGTCCCCTTATTTTTTGCAGATAAACCGGCTAATAAACCAACTGGCCCTAACAAGGCGCCCCCTACTAACCCTCTTGCGATACCACTAACAGCGCTTTTACGATGTTCTTCAGTAACTAACTCATAAGATTCCACAGTCGTCTTGTCTAGTGGTATTGATTTGGATAAATTCAATGCAATACTTGGACTACCTAGAAAGATGGTCACTTTATTTCCTTCATAATCTCCAGCAATAACTTTATTTTTAGCCATAGACAATCCCTCCCTAACCATAAATATACAGAAAGGGAAGGAGGATATCTATACTAATTGCTAGATTCGAACATCAAAAAAGCTGAGCTTCAACTATCTTTTCCTTCTTTTTCCTTTACCTTTGTTTCTTATTCGCTCAGCTTCTTTTTGTTGCTTTTTCTCTGAGTCAATTTTTATTTGAACTGAAGCTATAACAAAGGCTTTTTCCTCTTTTGGCAAATTGAGATATTCAGACGGCCACTTTCGAAGCTTATGCAAACAATAATGAACGACATTTGCTTCTGAGTCACCGTCTTCAATTAGTTTTTTGCCTCTTCCACCAACTCTTCCATAGTAACATCAAAGTTGTTTACCTCTTGGATAAACTTAGTTAATTCTGCATATTCACCTGGAAGGAGCATCTTTTTAAGCAAATTTTCAGCCCCCATAACACCGTAGCTATTTTGAAGTTCGGAGTTATTAAGGTCAGGGAATTTGACACAAGCAGTAGTCAACTTCAAAACATAAAGATCATAATCTGTTTCAGGTTGATAGATATTCTTCTTACCAGGAATAGGTACTCGTTTTGTAGCACTTTTACGATACGCTGCATCTTCATCTGCAGTGACCGGTGCTATCTTCCATTTGATTGGGTTCCCGTCTTCCCCTTTGAATCTATTAGAAACAAAAACTTCTTTCATCGTTGCTTTCTCTACATTTTGCGCGAAAAATGCTTGTAAACTACTCATTTATATCACCATTCCTTTAATTTTAATTAAAATAGCTCACAGAAATGAGCTCTAAATTAGGATTGCATTGCCTGTAAAATAGAGAATTTCTCTGGGAATTCAAAGCGTTCAAAAGTAAAGTCGAATGAATCCTCGAGATATTCTGCATCCGCATCAATCAGGGCTACAATACCTCCATCCATATTGCAGTCTTTCAAAATGGTAGTTTGTCGACCTACATCTGAGGAAGCATCCTCATTCGTTACTTGAATATCGAAGTAAATGTCCTCACCAGTTTCTTGATATCGATAAAGTAATTCTCTGAAAATAGTAGTGTTGTAATGAAATGTTGCTGATCCAGTTCCTTCTCCTCCTGCTGATTTGTTTCCTTTCGAAACTTGACCCATAATAGGGACTTTCGTTTTGGATTTCTCATATCGAGCTTCTAAGTTGATAACATTCGCAAATTTATAGCGATTGCCTGCAATGGTTACAAAAGCTTCGCCTTGTGCACCATGAACTGAATCTTTAGCATGCATTGTTTCATTCATTGAGATACCTCCCTTACGCTATTGTAGTTGTAATATAGAGTTGTGACATAGCCACTGTAGGCTCAATCACTTCATCTACAACAACAGATTTTTTTGAGTTTCCTTGTTCAACTACAACTTGCTCTGGATCAAAATTTTGAATAGCTCTAATACCTTGCAATTCTCTACGATGTGTCACAATGTCACCCCATAAAGAAACACGCCCACTTTGGTCATTTGGAACTTTACCTAGGTAGCGCGTGTTAAATAGTGTTGCTGTATCAATTGCGATTTGATCTAATACACGAATGACTTGATTCATGCTAAAATCCTCGTTTTTAACCGGTGTAAATGAAGTGAATGTATTCACATCTTCAAGAACACGAATTTCATCTCCAACACGATGGAAAACATATTTCCCTGCCTTAAGTAAAGCAGTAAGCTGTGGTTGGGTCATGGTTTCACTCATAACAAGTGTGTGTTCACCATCATATTTTTTGTTTGTATTTGATTTATTTACAGCTACACCAGCCTGAGCTCCAACTGTCCAATAAACGGCACCAAAGATTTCCTCATCAGTACCATTAGCATCGTTCTGTACATCGATAATTCCCTCGTGATCAGCAGCTCCTAGCTTATGTCCAACGATTTGTAATTTTGCACCCACTTGATCACGTAACCGTTTTGTATACTCAACGTACAGCGATTTAATTGTAGGCTCTGATGATAGGCAGCCAATCGTATTAAATCCATACGCTTCTAATGAATCCAATGCTTCTTGGTGTGCACCGCCAGTAACAGCGCTGCCGTTTGAACCACCAGTTAATGCTGTTCCAGCAGTTTCAGCAAGTGTTGCATCTGATTTAAACATTACATAATCATTTTCGGTGAGTCCTTTAGCATCAGTAACAGCTGTTTGCTCGTCCACTAATACGTTGTCCAAAAGTGTTTGTACATCAAATTTTGTTGGTTCGTCTACGTTCGCATGAATGACAATTTTAATATCGTTTCCACGAACACCTTTGTATTTTGCAATTGCAAAAGTATTAGTAGCTGCCGCTGCACCAACTACAAGTCTATAAAAATACACAGTGATAGCATTTTTAAATACATCACGAATTCCTTTTAATTTGGGATCAGTATAATCGTAACCAAAGATTTTACGAGAACTCTTCTGTAAATCCTCTTGAGTGACTGTGAAAACATCACCGTCTACACCCCAATCAAGGACAATCGGTAAGCCGACGTAACCACGATTACTAAGATTCACAAACGCACGAGCCTTACTAATGAAATTATGATAAGTACCTGGAAGTACTTTGTTTTGAGTTAAGAACGTTCCGCCACCTAATGCCATTACTTCTTGCCTCCTTTATCAAATTTATCCAAAATCTTTTCTACTTCAGAAAATGAATATTTCTTGTCATCTTTTAGCAATGCGTTTAATGCATCGCGTCTAACTGCATATCTTTTACTTTTGACGATTTGTGATTTAGAAAATTTAATTTCTGAGTCTTCGGCACCTGCAACTGCTTTTTCCTTATTGGTAGCCATATCCTCACCCTTTCTTTTTAGAGCGTTGTTCTAATGAGCCCATGAATGTTTTTTCTTCTTGTTCTTGGAGAAAGAAGTTGAAATGAATAAAGTTGTGAGCTACGCCATCAACAATCTCACTATTTGCACCTGTACCAAGCATTACCGAGCCGTTTAACAGCGTTATTTCCTTTAAAGATTGTTGTACCTTCAAAGTCATATTTGCGCTCTCTGACGCACCGCTAGAGGGAAAATATTGAACGTTGAATAGAGTCGTCACCCTCCGTCTATTGCCAATCTGCCTAATATGCTCTAGGGATAAAAATTGAATAAAAAAAGCAGGAGTCTTAAACCCCTGCGGAACATCATCAACATATTTTTCATAGCTATCTCCAAAGGCCTCGTGAAGTTTAATGGAAATAGCAGTGATGATATCATTGATCTCCATCAAAAGCCTCTCCTAACAACTTCTTAAGTTTCTTTTCGATTATTTTTGGCGCTTGGCGCTCCACTTCATCAGCAGAAATCGTCATCATAAAGCGACCTTTTACCCAGCCTTTTTTATTTCTTGTCCTATGTCCAAATTCAACATATGAAGCATATTCCACTGGATTAATGACTTCTAATATATACAAATTCCCTTGCTTGGTCACTTTCAATGAGTCTGCAAAAGCTTTTGCGTTCTTGCCTTTGCTACTAGCTTCAGCTTCTTGATGTGTTTTCGTTGTCCATCCACGTCTAAGTGTTCCACCTATTTTTTCAGTACTAGCGGTAAAGGACACTTGTTTCCCATCTTTTGTAACAAAGTTGACCTCTTTGCTGTAAAGTCCAACAGGTGTCCTTCGAATAACCTTCGCTAATAATCTTGCTGCTAGTTCTTTTGAACACTCTTCACAAAACTTTTCATATTCAACACGTTCCAACTGTTGCATTCTTTTCTGTAGCCGTTTTAATTGCTCGAAATTCACACTGCCCCAACTAGCCATCAAGCATACCCTCTAAACAATTCGAGCATGATTTCTTGATGATTGGTATAAACTGCAGGCTCTCCGCTTCGAGAGTATTCAGTTGTCCTACTATTTTGAGTGACGATAATCTTTGATCCGGGCTTGATTTCAATTTCGGGAGCAACAAATAGTTTTGTAGACTGTGCAATGACTGCAGGAGCACTTGTATTAGTAGCTGCTGTTTGCTTTTCAAATGATAGCTTGCAAAGTTGATTTTCAAGGACAACTACCTCTTTTTTACTTGTTATATGAGTAATCGGGTCTTTTACCGACTGATACTCTTTAACGGTACAAATACCATGGTACTGGCTTTCAATGGCTTTTCTAACCGCATTCACTTATTTCCACCTCAATTTTCTAAAACGATTTAATTGAGATTGATAATTGTATATAACTTTTTGAGTGGACATTTCACTGGCAGATGTCCTCACGTTACCAAGTTCCACTCGAGTATCTCCCTCTTGAATTGAAGTAGCAACTTTTGAGTTCTCAGGATCTATTCTACGATTTTCCTCGCTGATCAAATCAACAACCATATTGGCATGAACAAAAGAGAGTTCAGGCGGAATATCATTGCGGTTACAGTGTATTAGGACTGCTTGCCTTACCTCTTTAACGTACATAGCCAACAACGTATCATCCGGAAGTTTTTCTGCTGGTACCTTTGCTTTAACGATTTCTAATACATCCATAGTTAATCATCATCTCCAGCAGCAATAACCTCCGCCTTTAAAAAGACTTCATAATCTTCTGCGGAAACTTCAGTCTTCTCACCTTTTTTATAACGCAAGTCATTATGTTTAACATTTTTTATTAAAGTAATTTTATATAGCTCTTGTTTTTTAGTTGTTTTCTTTTCGGACACTTAGAACACCCCTTTCAAAGAAACAAGGAGAGGTTTCCCTCTCCTTAGTTACCTGCTACTTTTGCAATAAAGATATTATCGATAGTTTCAAAGCTTGGTAGGACAATCTCGGAAACTACGGTCATTACGTTAACAGGGTGTTCTTCTTTAATTGATGTAATTGCTACACCAGTGTTAACAATATTTACCTCAGCTTTTGTTGCTCCCGTCATTAAATCAGATTCCTCTGGAGTTGTACCGTAATATGTTTGTCCCAACTTACCATCAGGGATGAGAGTAAAATGATCATCCGGATAGAAATTGTTAAGAGATCCATTTTCTGCACGATACTTTTTGTTGTAAACGGCAACTTTGAGACCTAGTTTAGTAGTTAAGTACTGTTTAAGCATAGACTCTGTCATAATGACATTCTGGCCACCAAGTGGGTTCATATCTAAACGTATGCTCTTATGGTCTAATAGATAGCCAAGTGTTTTTCTTGTCATAATAGCATTTGTTGGGCGAACACCAGTGTTATCTTCCACGGTATCCATCCAAGTTAAAATATCTTGAATTGGTGTAGAATCCGGTGAGCTCCATTCTGCCCCAGCAGTCAAGGTTTCTTTATGGTCATCCTTCATTTTGTAATCATAATCAAGGTTTACTCGATTGGCTGTAACTGCTATTTTACCCGTTGACAGAAGTTGCATGATCATTCGTTCAGGCTGAACTGCAGCACCGTTGACCAAGGTTGTCACATCATCATAGATATTATTTACAATGGTTTTGTAGGCTTCTTCAAGATTAGATGCGAGAAGTCTATTTAACTCTTGACGGTCCTTTTCCCCAATTCTCATTGACTCCCTGAAAAATGGCATTTCCGTTTGAATCTTGCTAAATCCAATTCGATCACGAACAGTCGCTTTTGTATCGAATTCAGACGGCATAAGAGCAACCGGTAACCCATTTGAGCCTTTAATCCAAGATAGATCTAATCCTAACTGCTTCTTCGCCGGAAAAAGCGTAGATCCTAGGTAAGGGATCTTGTTGGATGGATTATTTTCAAAATAAGTAGCAATTTCTTTGGCGTTTACTAAATCAAAAATTGTTGGCATTTATATCATTCCTCTCTTATTTCAAAAATGTGATTTGCTTTAGTGCGGTAATCGCTTCCGCTGCAGGTGCTTCTGGCAATTTATCTAGAGCAACAAAGCCATGAATCATAGCTGCACCCGGAGCTGGCCCATAAGTGACATCTACATCATTAAAAAGGACACCTTCTGCTCCAGCATCATTCTTTTTAACGGCCAGTACAGATTCACTTGCTAAAAATCCCCCACCTACAATAGTGCCTGCTGGGACGATCTTTTTGCCCTCTGCATTCGCCGTTACACCAGCATCACTCACCGTAACAGTAAGGTTGACGTAATGATCAAGAAACTTTACAATTCCTTTTTTATTAGTGAATGTTGTTTCAACAAATTTACTCATTGATTTTTTCCTCCTTATTCAAAGTAAGATTTACGAGCTTCTTCTAAGCCTGTATTGCTTTTTGCTGCTTCTTCAGCAAGTTTTTTTCCAAAGCTATTAGCATTTCCATTATTCCCAGCATTGGGATCTCCCCCTGGTGGAGTAGCTCCTTTTATTCCTGGTATGTTAGTTTCTGTAACAAATAAAAAGGACTTCGATGTTTGCAGTTCTTTAATCTGCTCATCAAGCCCTTTAGTGACGTTTCCGTCCGTACCTAATTCAATTTTGGTTTTGTCTATAAGACCAGATACCAAATCCGCATCATGGACCTTACCAGCAAGGGCTAGTTTAAGAGCTCCAGTCAGTTGAGTTTCTTTTAATTTACCCTCATACTCAGTTTTTGTTGTTTCATTAGCTTGTTGCAGTTCGGTAATTTTCGTTTGAAGACCTGCAGCATCCACTTTCTTCAGTTCCTCAAGTTGTGTATCACGTGTTGTAATTTCTTTCTTTGCTTCATTTAATTCTGTTATTTTATCGTCCAAACGTGATTTCGGTACCATTTGACCGAAACCACTGACCACCTTATCCGCTTGCTCTTCTGTTAAACCTAATGCAATTAATTGTTCCTTATTCATGCTTATCTGCCTCCTAATTCGTGTTTTACAGGCAACGCCCTGTTAGGTAATAAAAGCTTATTCTTTAACGTCTACAAGCTCGAAAAAGACGAATGTTATGCAACAAACCTCTTTTCCCATTCAGGGAATTTAATCTTGCTATCAATGTAATAAACCTTGCCATCCCTGCCTCGCGCAATCCGTTGGCTATAATCATCTTCAAAATAGGGAACTGTAGTAGTTCGGCAGTAAGGATGAAATGGATTAGCCGTCACACCAGGCTCAAACTCACTCATTTTAAACACTTTCCCATCCATTAACTGGCATATATCGCTTGTCTTACTATCTAGCGTTGCAACAATCTCATAACGTTCCACATCTAACTCACCAAATGTTTCCTTTTGAGCTGAAGCACTAAAAAACGCTGATTCTGTCATGACAAGACGTGCAGCGTTAGATCGGGATGTATTTAGTTTCTTTGATATTGTGGTAATTACTTTATCTGGAGCTTGTCCTCTGGCAATCGACTGAGTTAGTTCTGTATGCAGTGTATTGACCAATAGCTGCTTATCGCGCCAAATTTTATCACTGAATGTCTGTCCATCTACCGTCCATGGTTTGCTAATGATTTTAGTTAATTTCGTTTCATCGATAGCGTGCATTGTAAAACCAATACCGAAAGTACTTTGAATTTCGAATGCTGTATGAAGAAAAGTGCTTTGATATGTTTCTTTCATCAAGCGTTCAACGGCTTCTATTTGACCTCCATACAGCTTTTCGACATGTTGTTGTAGTTGTATCTGCAAGCTTTCTAAACGGCTAATATGAACCCGAGCAGAAGCGTTTTCAAGCTGCTTCATCCAGACTTGATTGATTGCATTCTTTTCACCATATTTAATGTATTCTTCAACTGTCCATCTAAATTCTTTTAACTCATCTGATTTTAAAAGACGTTTTGCTTCAGTCAGTGATATTTCATTATTTGCAGCAAAGCGACCATACCATTTGGCTATATCCTTTTCGATCTCAGACATCGTTTGAATATAAGCTTTTTCCATATCGATGAGATACGTTTCGCTTCTATTTAACTCCGCATTAAGCAACAACTCAAAACGCGTGCGCCAGTAATCACGACTCTTGGCCATCTAGACCACCATGCTTTTTCTTGAAAGTAGACATGTAATTATCGTAATTATCCATTTCTTTTTGCATTTGCTCCTCAAGGCGCTGCTCCACTTCCTCGTTATACCAAGGATGATTTTCGCGGATTGTTTTATCATCAAGAATCCCAACTGAATTTTGACAATCTTGGATAGCCTCTGATTCAACAATGATAATATCTTTATTAAAAATGATATTAATAGACTCATCAATGAAATTACCTTGCCCAGTCATTAGTAGATACCTATCAACGAACCACAACATGTGCTCAATACTCGACTGGAATTCAGATTCAAGAATATTACAGTCTAGGTCTAAATCTGTATAACGATAACGTAATGCTACTCCAGAAGCATTTCCAAGCACATCGTCTTGAGTATCAACACCGCGCCCAAACTCATAAATAGCTTTACGGTTACGTTCAATTTCCTTTTCTACAGCTTCAGTTTGAATTTCTGCTTGCAGCTTGTCTACATCGCCGTCTTGATCTAACTTTACTGCCATGTATTCGTTTAAATCAGAAAGGAATTCCGCAAGATCCACACCGCCGTAGTTGATGAGTTTATAAATAAATTTTGGGATATCAGCTAGTAAATCCGCATTTGTAGAAGCTTGTAAATTGTAATTGTCTACGAGCGACTTAATGATATCAATTAACGGCTGTTCTTCTTCGTTATACTTGAAGTGTATTAGAGGAGTCTTTTCCCACAAGTACGGTTCTCCGTCAATGAGAAAGTGATAATTCTGCTCCACTCCTGCAGGTACATCAGAAATTAACCCGCCAGCTTCTAGAATATAGAAACTTATGCCGGCTGGATGATAGTACTCTACCTTCTTTTGTTTTTTCTTCTTTCCATCCTCATAAAAACTAGTCTCATAGACTCGCAGAAACGAGATTACCTCCATATGCTCACTATCGCCCCAAAACGGGATGATTTGTTCAGATGGGAATTTCATGAAAGATAGCGCACCCTGCTCATTAATATATGGATATAGATAAGCAATCCCTTTATTGATTGCTTCTTTTCCGATGTTCTTAATTTTTCTTAGTAGTCCACGGTCAAAGGTGTTTTTTATTATTTCACGATATGCTTTATTCTCAGTTCCAAATGTTGGCTCTTTAGATAATAAGTATCCGACCTTTTGGTCTACTAATTTTCTTGTAAATGCGTGTGCTAGTTTTTGATTAGATTTCCAAGAGATTTTTTGCTTCTTATCTCGGATATCGACTTTGTTTTTATAATAGCGCTCACCTATTAGCATGTTTTTTCGAGTTTCGCTATTTTCCCATTCTTTAATCTCGAGCAGCAGTATCGCTTCATCAGAAATCACACTGTCCACCATTGCTTGTATCACCCCTTTCATCTGTTCATGCCATGGGGCACGAAACAAGTCCTCTATTAGCATTGAGTCACCTCATTTCAGAACAGCCACACTTTGATTATTAAATAAGATAGTATTTACAAAGTATCTGTCACCATCCATCTGGTGGTCATTTTGCTTTACTGGCTTATCTTCGCCACGATCGGCGGCTTTTTCATCCCAAATGTAAGACGAATACTCTCGGAATGTTTCTTTGCAGCAGTCATTATATTTAATCAAACCATTGTTCAAAGCATTGCTGACATTCCTAATTCCATCAATAACTTCATTTTTTGCCTTAATAACTTTAAATCTAGCCTTTTTCAAAAGAGCAATAAAAGATGCAGCTGACGGATCCACGATGACACCTTTTAAGTCGGATAACCCTTCAACGAATTTTTGCAAATCCTCTAGGTATTCCTGGTCCGTCTTTTGTTTACTCTTCTGGCGGCCATCATAGTGATATTCCTTCACCTTGTACCAAACACCAGCATAAAAACCCCAAAGACCGAATGTCGTTGGGTTCTGCGTTCCATAGTCAATACTGACATAGTATTTGGTATACCTTCTTTCAATCGTAGGAACAACATGCTTATCTTTATTAAACATGTCGTAAATAATACCCTCTGCAAGCACCCATAAGCCCAATATAAAGCGCTGATAGAAAATACCCTTATACATTCTTTTGTAGCGCTCTTTGGTCTTTTCTGTAAGTGAAAGGTTATCATCCATCGTGAAATGGATGTGCAGCATGTTCTTTTCTTTTAATTGGTCAAGGTACTCTAATTTGAACCAATGATAAGGACCTTCCGGGTTACAATTAAACCAAAACTTTGCACCATCAACGGAGCAACGTGCAGTAGCCTGATTAACAAAAGACTGCGGCATTAAAGCTACTTCATCAAAGAACATTCCAGCAAGCGTAATCCCTTGGATTAAGTCCTGGGAGCCTTCGTCTTTACCTCCGAAGATATAAAAGTAATTGGTTTTGCCTTTATATGAAACGGTTAGAAAGTTATCTGCTCGATGGTCTTTTACTTTGAACCCTCTGGCCTTCAACATTCTCTTTAAAGGAGTGATGACGTTCCTTCGAAAAGAGCCGATTGTTTTACCGGCCATTCCTAAATTAACTTCATCGAAAGTATCCATGGCCCACATGACATAAGAAAGAGACATAACGACTGTTTTACCAGCACGAACAGATCCATCACAAATGATTCCGTCTTTATCTTTTACTGGAGAACCTTTTCGCCACCAAGTCAGCACTTGCTTTTGCTTATATGAGAACGGTTTAAATGTAAATGGAGCTGGCTTCTTTCTCTTTTGTCCCTTAGTTAAAAACGAGAACCCTTTAATTATCTTCTTCGATTGAGTCGCTAACATTAGCCCACACCTCCGAAGTCGTTGCATTTAAAGCATCTTCAAAGCCATCATCCTCGTATTCTTCCTCTTCCTCGCCACCAAATACTTTATGATGAGCAATCTTAAGTTTCTCTTCTTCAATTTGTCGTTTGAACTTGTCAGGAAATAAATCAAAGTAAAGGGAAAGCTTATCCAAAGCCTTCATTCGATCTTCAAGCTTAATAGAAACTCCATCTTTCCCTTGCTTCACTTCTGAAATAATCGTACCATCCACTACCCCAGATTCCTTGAAATCAACATAATTGACCTCTTCCATTACCTGACGACCATCTTCATCTTGTACAGGACCCATCATACCAATAACAGGTACCATCTTTTGGCCAAATGTAAGGAAGTCTGTAATGTCAGAGAAAGCAATCTTGATATACTTATTTAGCACATCCATGGCTTCAATATAAAGCTCACTTGTCATTGCCTGCTTGATGCGTTTGATTTCTGCTGCTACCTTAGCATTTCTTAGCAAGCGGCTGCCTTCAACATGAGCACTTACCGGAACATATCCAGCGTTAATTGCTGACTGAGTTGCGTTAAAACTTTTTACATAATAAAGGCAGAAAAGCCTTTGTCTCTCAGTCAGTTCGCTATCTTCCAAAAAATTATCTAACGTTATTCCTTCGTCATCGAATGACTCTTTTTTGGTTACAACTTCTTTCTTTAAGGTTGCATCCTTTTTAGGTTTGGTTGCATCCTTTTTAGGTGAACCTCTTGACCAACCTTCACGGCTTTTTCTACTCTTTAAAGTACCTAATTTAACTCCATGCTTTTCAGCTAATGCAACAAGGGTAAGTTTTGATGTTTCAAATTCTTCTCTAATTTCATCCCAGTTCACTACATGGCCACCTACCTCCAATAAAAAAAGCATGATGTTGAATTTTAACATCACGCTTACTAAATGTAATTATCGATTCATTTTAAATAATTCGTAATTCTTTTTGAACTCATCATCATCCCACTTTTGATTATTTTCAGGGGAGAATGTCTTAAGCGTAATCTTTTCCCAAACCAATAGTTGGTTTATTGAACGAGGAGTAAATTCAGGATCCTTTAACCTAACAAGTGTCTCTTTAATGGTCTGTACCATGTCGTGACTTCGATTATGTTCAATTGCCCTTTGTAGCAATCGTTCATTCCTCTCTATTGCAGTATCAAGGTTTTCGTAATTATGTTTTAAATTATTGGTTACAGCCTGAACAAGAGCGTTAATTAAAAAACTCTCAAACATTTGAGTTTTTATAAGAATGTCTTCGATTGTTTTCTTCAGAGTAACTAATGGCTCCTCTTCGTCAATTATATCCATTCCTATTTGAAAACCCACTAAAAACACTAAATCCCTAAGTTCTAGCGTTTTATCTAATGTAGTCTCATCCCATTCCTTCAATGCTTCAATTAATGATTCAGTTCTTGTCATGTATTCACCTCCCATTGACTACACAATTCGACAAAAGGAGATATTTTCCTTCAACTAATTTCCTAGTTTCTCCTAATCGCTCCACGTACTCTTCTATAGGTAGCCCTATTGGTACCCATCAACTCTGCTAGGTCACGATCAGATAGTTTTTCATTTGATTTATTATTAGAGGATTTATCTTTATTCTTGAGGTTATTCAATTGATGTTTATCTGCAGAAGAAAGATGATCAATAATTTTCATATAATCACCTAATTTCGGAAAATAAAAAAACGCCACCGTAAGGTGACGCTCATGCACTACATAGCGGAACGGCCGAGGGAATCTGCCGCGCCGATCCTACCTCCCATTTTACACTGCAGATTTTTCCAGTTTCAAAAGTTGCACAAACTGGCATTTTTGGCTCAATTGGCTCAATATGGATTCTTTGGCTTTTTTGACCTGATTACGTGAAATACCTATATGGTAGGCTATCTCTCGGAATGACATGCCATCAATCATACAATCATAAATCACTTTTTCTTTCTCATCTTCTAAAAACTCTGCTGCAATCTCAAGAGCATAGACAGTGTCTTGAAATTTAGCTAATCTCTTATATGCACGTTCTTCACGTATATCCATTTTTTTTAATTCAGCCTGACTCTTACCTGAGCTACCTCTAGGCATAGTTGCTTCAATTCCATATAACGCTACACCCCAACTTCTCATAGGTGTTGAATGACCATAAAGAATTCTTTCTAAGCGATCTACTTCTTTTCTCATCCAAGGGTAATCCTTAATTAGTGCTTCAATTTGTTCAACGTACTTTAACTTGGCGGCTTCTTTCAAGAGGACCCCTCCCATGGTATAATGTTTTTGGGTTAGTCGGGACGGGGTCTCGGCTTTTTTTATGTGAAAGGCGGGAATATATCATAGACAATCAGATTGATGTAAACATCATTTATGATTTTAATGAGTATCCAGACAAAAATAGTGGCCGTTGCGACAACTGTGACAAAGCGCACTTTCAAAGCTCAATAAGCGCAGGCAAATTAATTAGAGAGTGTAGTAACTGTGGGATGAAGAAGAGCATTTAGCTTTTCTCATCCTTTATTTAATTAACTGGCTCTATCATTTTGTTTATTTAATTTACAGTACTAGGGGCTGCTGATTTACGGAAAGCCGGTGACAAGTAAAAATCATTCAATCACCTCTTCCACCTTTTCTGCTTTACTTTTTAAACCTTCATAAACTGAAACATAAGATTGTAAGGAATTAATATCATGAATATATGTATTTATAAGGCCTTCATCCTTATTCTTATTTATACTTATATTTAACTCTTCTTTCCACCTATCTATCTGCTGCTTTTTTTCTTCAATTTGACTTTGCCCTTTTTCCCGTTTGAAGTATGATACTCTATCCAAAATCCATTCATTTCCTTTTTTAATCATATATACACTTATTTTTATGCTACCTCCATAGGCGCTATCATAATTAAAGTATGTAGTAAATTGATATGTTCCGTTACCCCAATATTTAGATTCCATTTCTTCAGTTTTATTTGGAGTTAATTTTGAGGTATAAACCAATGAAGGATACTTCCCGTCAAATAATTCCTTCGGTATCTCATAAGTTGTTAATACATAATTTTTAAAGGAATCCCATGCTAATTGTTCATTACTTGAAGTATATAATTCATCACTATATCTCCATTCATGAACCTTGTCAGAAATCCAATTAAACCCTGCGATTATCAATGCAAGCAATATAATAAATCCTATGCAACCTTGACCTCCGGTTACTTCCTCTACACGAACATATTTTCCATTAACGAAAAAACTTCTATCCTTTAATCTTGGAAACATTTTAATTTCCTCCGCAAAATTTGATAGACTGCTAAATTAGCATAACATCTTTCCTACCCATTTGATAAAATTCATAAAAATTTCACCCGCTTCACATTTATTTCGAACTGCATTAACCTTCATTCTTTGTGAAGAAGCCATTTGTTTTTCTTCACTGCAGCATTAAAATTCTCCTATCCTGCATTTAACCCATAAGTCATGGGTATTTTATACTTTAGAGCTATATCAAACCCCTATTTGAAGCTCTACAGGGCAAGGTCCAAAAAATCCTAATCGTACCTAACGCATGCCTTGCCCTGTAAAAAAATGCTTATTTGGAATTCTTCTTAGTGCATTTATCGCAAACACTTATAACACCATTCCATGTAAAGTTTGAATATTTATTGCATTTCTCACACCAGTAAATAGCCATCTACTTTACTCCTTTACTCCTTTTTTAATAAGAAACTGCTGGTTTATAGCGATTATGTTTAACGCAAAACTCTGGAAGATTCGCCCGTACTAATGCTTCTGCAAATGGTGGAGGAACTGCATTACCGCATCTGGCCACCTGTTCTGTTTTCGGATAGGTTTTTCCATAATAATCCCGGTCGATAATATAAGTTCCTGGGAATCCGTTACCGTTGAATAATTCTCTTGGCTGGAGCATTCTCATGCCAATATCTACAATCCTGTAGTCTTGCCCTTTAACTGTCACTAAACCGAATCGATCTTTCGTTGTAATTGTATGAAGTGGATCCAGCAATGATTGTCCTATATCGGACCCGTAATACTTGATTAAAAAGGCAGTTACTAAAGCATGATGGTCTTTCATCGTAATTGTGTGCAACGGTTCCTCTAAACTAATTCCTGCCCCTGAGTAGTTCCCTCCATAGTGCTTGGCAAGAAACGCAGTTACTAGGCCAAACCTGTTTGCAGTAGGTATTGTCGCCAGTGGCTCATCCAAGCTGCTTGCCCTTGTCTCTTCTCCTTGGTGAGTGTAATAATGCTGAATAAAACAGGCTTTATTTTCGACTATATAAGGGGTCTGCGCTTCAATAACAAAATTTTGTATTCCCCTGCCAATACGTAGTAAAGTGTTTTTTGCTAGTGGCTTCTTTCGCTCGAAAATAGAAGGAGTACCAATATTCCAATCTATTATCCCTGCTGACCTTTTCCATGGTAATAATTTACCGGCTTTTACAGCTAAGCTATCTGGATCCCCATGTGTTGGTTCTGGCCATTTTATTGGTCTACCATCGCACCGGGCAATCATGAAAAATCTTTTTCTTGTCGTTGGTGCCCCATAATCACAGGCCCTAAGTTCTTTAAACTGAACTTCGTATCCCAAGGCTTCCAGTGCCTTTACAAAGGATTTGAAAGTCTTGCCCTTTTTAGATTCATCTGGGTAGCCATCTTTTAACGGGCCCCACGTCTTGAATTCCTCGACATTTTCGAGCATAATTACCCTTGGCTTGACTGCTATTGCCCATTTAACAGCAATCCAAGCAAGTCCTCTAATTTTCTTTTCAACTGGCTTACCGCCCTTAGCTTTGCTGAAATGCTTGCAGTCAGGGGAGAACCACGCAAGACCGACCTTTCTCCCTTTGACTGCTTCTTTCGGATCCACATCCCAAACACTCTCACAATAATGCTCAGTATCAGGATGATTTGCTTTATGCATAGCAATGGCTGCTGGGTCATGATTGATTGCTATGTCTACCGATAAGCCGGTAGCCATTTCAATTCCCGTACTGGCACCGCCACCGCCTGCAAAGTTATCGACTATAATTTCTCTGAATAGGTCAAGCTGCATTACTATCCTCCTAACCTAGGAAACTTAATACAATGTGTTATAATTACATTAATTTTGCACAAAGGAGTTAAAATTATTATGGAAGCTTTTGCATTGATTCCACTTTTATTTATGCTTGTTATTTATTTGGTGATTATTGGTTTTACTGTTTGGTTTTGTATTAGCCTAATCAAGGCACAAAAAGAAAGAAATCAAATTTTAAGAGAAATCTCGTCAAAATTAGATGGTGATAACTTTTTAAAGAAGGAAGAGTAATTAACTCTTTCTTTTTTATTTTCTAGTAAACTTAATAATTCTTGTGTTACTAAGTTCTCATACCATTTGCACAACTAATTTCCCATTGGAATAAAATAGAATTTACGTTAATATAATCTATGGTTTAATTTTCCAATGGTTGTGAAAAGAGAGGATTAATTTGTGCTCATTAAAAGTATTGACAAACAGTATGTTGCTTTGCACCTATAGAAAGGCTTGTAGCCTTAATCTTTCGCAGGACTTTATAAAGATTTTAGAGACTGAGCTTCATAAACGAGATATTGATTATCAAAAGAAGCCAATTGAAGTTAAAAGCCAAACATAATTTTCCCAATGTGACAAAGTATGTTAATCTTTATTAGGGCAAATTTTACGAAAGTAAAAGACGCAAAGCCACGGGCCTAAAACAATTCATGTAATGGTAGCCGGGTTGCAAAAAATCTAAATAACATCTAGAGGATTCCCTTTCCTAATTTGCCTTAGTATTTAGTGAAAGGTGTTTTAAATGAATAAAACCGTATTAATTGCTGATGATTCAAGGTTTCTAAGAAATTTAATAAAGAACATCTTACATAAAGAAGGCTTCCGAGTTTTTTTCGAAGCTTCTGATGGTACAAGTGCCGTCTCTTTATACAAAGAGAAGTCTCCAGACATTGTGCTACTTGACTTAACTATGCCTACTTTGAATGGCTTAGAGGCACTTAAAAAAATTATTGAATATGATCCAAAAGCAAATATTATTATTTGTTCAGCAATGGGTCAAAACAGATTAATAGTAGAAGCAATTAACTCTGGAGCAAAAGACTTTATTGTCAAGCCCTATTTTAATGAGCTGGTTCCAGCAGTTAGAAAATTATTTATTTAGTTCGCATTTCATAATGAAGTGCTTTTTTTTATTAAACTTAATACAAAGTCAGTTACTTAAACTCGTATTCACCTGCTGTCTTTTTACAGAGCACAGCATGCTTTTTAGTAAGCCGGCTTTCTTTTCTAATATCCTGCTTTGACACGCCTTCCTCATAGATGACTAATACCTGAAGTAGTTCTCGATCAAGGCTAACTCCATTTGTTTCGACAACTCTTCTAGCCACTATCGTTCACTCCTTAATAGTCAGGCGCCTCTCATAACGAGAAACGCCCTTTATTTAATTAAGCAATAATAACGATCTGCCCTTTTTCAATTTCCAATTCTAGTGCAGCTTGTAAATAATCTTTGATATTTCTCATAGCACTCAGCTTCCATGCTCCTCCATCAGCTTCGAATAAAGCGCATGAAGGCCCTTTTTGCATTCTGAAAATAAATTCTGACTCAGGTTGTTCTACCTCAACAAAAGTCCGAAACGGGGCAAGAACCACAGGGTTGGGAACAAGCACATTTCCTACTGTTGCAACACCAGTTTTGGCAACTACCGATTGACTCACTCCATCATCACCAACCGTCTGTACAGCCTCCTCTTTGATGTTGCCAACAACCTTTAGCATGATGTCTCTATCCTCATTTTTTACGAATGCTGACTGCAATTTGATATTGAAGTCTTCAGAATCGTAAAAGCGGTCAAATGAAAATGATGGCAACATCGCCTTTGCTTGGATATATTCATTTCGGTTATAGTTGCCATTAAAAGAACTAAAAACAACAACTTCTGTTGGACTCAAAACATGAACCATTCTTTGATCAAATTCATCTTCATCAAATTCTGATTGTAAATATTCAACTAATCCTGAAAGGCTTCTAACGTGCAACGATGCTGGAGTTGGCTCCTTTATTAAGTGCATTGGTTGAGTGGAATAATCCTGGCCACCAACTTCCTCGACTCGAGTATTTCCTAAACCAACAATGTATTTAATAGCTTCTTTAATCATTTTTCATTCCTCCAAATAGTAGATTATTAGTTTTTGAAATTAACAATTTTAGATCCGCGGTCATCTTGTATTTCACCAGTTTCCATATCGATATAAGTCTGACCTTTGATACCTGATTTGAGTTCAGCACCAGTGATGTTCCCCCTACTATCCATATCCATAATGAATTTTGCTTCGATTTGTTTAGCTGGGGCTAGTACACTTTTTGCAACCACTGTCGATAGAACGACATCCCTTTTATCATCAGCTGATAAAGTGATTGTTAATGTTAGTTTTCTTTTCTTGGTAGCATCTGTGTTAGGATCGGCAATATTTTCAAGGATTTTTTGAAGTTCAACATTTGCTCTCTCAGCAAGAGCACCGTCTGCAAAAGTGTTTAAATCAATAATTTTCGGCAATATAATAACCTCCTATATTTCTGTAATTGTTACTTCAATTCGTGGTGTCTCGCTGTACCATTTGCTAATATGTAAATCCACGACTTGGCTATCGTCTTTCCAAATGACTGATTTGAGAGCATCTTTAATCCCTTTGACGTAGTTATCAACGTCTGGCTTTGTTAAGGGTCTTAACTCCCCCCTCTCAGCAGCTAAAGTTTTCTTTTTACTAAAACTTTTTAGGGATGGTTTATATATTTTTACCTTCATTTCGACTGGACCAGTAATTAATGTTGGTGGACGATACCGTGAAGCAACCAGCTTTACATATTTTTTGAAATCCTTTGATTTTGCCGGGTCATACATTCTTACTTGCCCATTTATGGTTGTTGCTCGAGGCCTTCCTTGCGCCACTGGTTCCCCGAAGACTGTGAAGTGAATCATCAGTATCCACTCTCCTGCCTTTGATGATTTATCTTGTTCTTTTCGAAATAGGCTTGTTCGATTTGTTCCCAAGTGAATCCAAGCATTTCACCTAAGTGATAGTAAGCAGCGAATAAATAAGGGAAATTGAAATCGTAATTAACGGTTGTAGTAAGATAAAAAATATAACTAAATTGTTCTGTGATCGTTTTACTTTTTTGACTCTTGCCACGGATTTCATCGGCAATTTCTTTAAAATAATCTTCAACATCAAATTGAATTTCTTCTGCTATTTCAATGCCAATTTCAAAAACAAAATGCAAGCCGTCCACATATTCTTCAAGCAAGGGATTATAAAATTCTTTATCCTCATCCATCATGCAAGGCACCCTCACAGCAGAGGTATGCGGCAATTGATTTACACTCCAAAATTTAAACCCTCGCCATTCGTTCGCACATTCTCCAAGCTCAACTAGGAGAGCAAGCACCAATTTATTAAACCGATCCGGCTCATTGTAATTAATCCGATCACGAAGCACTTTTTGTATTTCAAATAACTTTTTTAAATCCACGTCAATCAACCTTTCTCAACTTGGCTATCCAGCAACTGCTTTGCGTATTTTCCACAAAGATTTTCCTGTTAAAGCTATCCCTATCGAAAAGCTTTCCCTATCTTGAATGCTCAGTAAGAGGATAAATCACTTTAAATACCCTTGCTTCCAAATCTTTGATAGCCTATTCAGCCTCGTATTTCCTTTGTCTACGAATTGTGACCGGAAACATAGGTTAGCCTCCTTTGCAATTCCTCTATAGCAGCTGTTTTTAGTTCTGTATACCGACTTATGTACTGTAGCTGACCAAGGTTTGCTTTATTAAGATCAATGTTCAAGGAGTAGCCCTCCTTCACGTCTGGTAATCTTGTCTTCTCGAGCAAGATGGATAAGAGCAATCAATACCTCATCCGGATCTCTCTTAAAGTACTCTGCTATTTCTTCAACAGTATTGCCTTCATGCCACATGCTCGATATATCGAAAAGCTCTTCTTCATCCCAAAAGTAATTTAAATTCTCGCAAACTATAATTCTGTTTTTTCGAGAATTGATTAAATGTAAACCCATCATTTTACCTCAAAGTATTCTTTACCAAAGTGTTCAACAATTATTTTCATTGTTTTGGGTCCTATCCCCTTAACTTTTTCTAAATCATCAAACTTAGTAGCAAAAAACATACAAGCACTATATTTTCCTTGCTCAAACCCATGTTTACTTCCGACTTCAAAACCCTTTCGGTATCCTTCTTCCCTTGCCTTTTGAATAACTGGATTCTTACTCATGACGATCTATATTTCTGCGCATAGCATCCCATGCACGGGCCTTCCACTACAAATCCATTCGGTTGGCCGCAGTCCTTGCAGATTTTTGAATACGTTTTCCAGCGGTGCTTACATTCAGGACATTCCATGGCTACCAGCAATTTTTCTTTCCTGTGAACAACCCCAGCAGCTAAACATTTTGAGCAACAAGTGACAGGCTTAACATTTGTTATGCTCATAAGTTCTCTCCTTTCAGAACCAGGCATTCTCAGCTGATTCAGTTTTTATTTCTCGAAATGTTGCTAGAGCAACTTCCCGTTTTAATTCGTGATAATCCATCAAGTAAACTGATTTTCCTTGCTGCGATTCTGTGATGCCATTCTCTAGTAACTTTTCAAGAAAACTATTTTTCATCATTTCTTTGATCAATTTTTGGTTTTTCACAGAATCATACAGAATCCCCACTCACTAAACCTCCTGCTTTCAATTTTTTTAACATTTCAGCAAGCTCAGCTTTTTTTCGGCTAATATCATCAACGGGCAGTTTAGAGGTTTCCTGCACTTTATCGTCTTGTTCCTCAAACCAGTCAGGTAGCTTTTCTGTACGAATAACTCCTTTTCTCTGGTAAGGCTTAACTTTCAATTTATTAAATTTCTCTTGTTCAAAGGCTCTTACTCTATCAATAGTTGTAAGTTTGTTATTGGCCCATTCTTTTAAGAGGTACTCAACAAAGCCGTAATAACGTTTATTTTTGTTATCCGCAATCGTGATAGCCTCATTCACTATTTCCGTTTTCCCTTCAAAATCATCCACCCACTGAAATAATGAGTGCGACTGATTAGGCGACAAACGGCATAGTAATTTTTCAAAAAGTTGAACGGGATTTTCTGGTGCAGTGGTAGTAGTAGTATCTTTTAATTCTTTAATTCTTAAATTCTTTAATTCTTGTTCTTGTTCGGAGTTAGTTCGGACTTCGTTCGGAGTTAGTTCGGCATTAGTTCGGACTTCCTCGTTTTGGGTGTTCGGAGTTTCTTCTGAATCACTCTCCAAATCTTGATACTTCGCATAATTGACTATGGTGAACAGTGTTCCTACTTCCGTTTCTTGAACGTTCACCCTTTCGGACTCAATTAGTTTGTTAACGCAACTCTTAATTGTGCTTAGAGAGTACTTTTTATATCCTCTTCCTTCTTTATAAGACAGGTCATCTGCTAATTTTCGGTAGGATCGGATGTACTGCCCGCGCTTTAATTCGATGCCTTTTGTCTTAACCCCGTCCCTATGGCTTGCTTGTGATATTAAGTAAAGAAAGAGCCTAAACGTTGAAACATCATGCCATAAATCCGTCTCAAACAATTCTCGATGTAATTTAAACCAACCTTGCACGCTTGTACCTCCTCCCTATCGAAAATCACTTTTTAGTGCAAACAGCCATTCCGTTTTTTATTGACTTGATGGTATAATCCGGATATTTTTTCATATACTCTAGTACAAGCTTTTTTAAATGATCTTTATCCTTTGCCTGCTCGAATATCCAGGCAGGCAGAAGGACATTTGTTTTAAAGTTAATCATTCAAAATCAATCTCTTCTTGTTCAAGTGCAGAAGGCTTTTCTTCCTGCTGTTCTTGAACATGAATGGGATCCATTTCAATGTATTCTGGCTCAGCAGTGACATCTTTTCTTATCACTTCATCCTGAATTGCCTGCTGCTGGATCTCTACACTTATCGGTAAGTACTTCCACATATGACGAATAACAGTCTTTTTGGCCATTTCTTCAAAGTCGGTAACCCAAGGGCCATTTTTGGCTGCTTTAGAACGTCCTCTACGCCTTTCAATCTCCTGCATATCCATTACTTCAAATTGATATCCACCGTCTTTAAAATGAGCAACCGCGTACACATATTGCATCTTACCTCGCTCACCCGTTGCTGGTTTGTGCTTAAGTTTTGGCTCAAGTCCTAGTTCATATTCAAATTCATCATTCTCATAAGCAGCATGAGCATATATGTTTTGAATCTGCCCAGATCGTCTTGCAAGATCAATCATTCCCTTATAGCCAATAATAAAAGTGGCTTCTTTTCCGTAAGGAATAATGTAGCAATGACCAATCAATCCAGGTTCTAAACCTAATTGAGCTGCCTGCATGACCGCACCCATTAGTGATGGAACATTACATTCCAATAATTTAGGAGTGGTTCTGATGGTAGTTAGTGCAATTCTTCCAAGCCTGTCTGCATCCATATGCTTTGGTAGCGCCTTTTCAATTTCCGGCCCCATCTTCTTTAGGTATGCGGCAATAGTTGTTGCCGGGGATGCTGGTTTGTTATTAACTTTGTTAGCTAATTGATTTTTAATATCTTGATTAGTTGCCATTTATGGATCCCTCCTTATTTAACTGCAAATCGGCGGTAGCTTGATTGCTTTGTATATTTGTTATGAAGTTCCGGATACTCTGCAGAAAAGCGCTTGCTATCAAATCTGTTTGAAGTAATTGACTTCCAAGTGATTAGGCGATCTCCAACAATGGCGTTCTCGTTATCACCCATTAACGCTTTGATTTTGTTCTCGTACTCTTTCTTTTGATCCTCTAATTCCTTTAGTTCCTCATTTACTTGATCCAGAGCATTTAAATAAGTGTTTGTATCCGGAGGAAGAGAAATTTCTGTATCTGGAATTGACTCAGGGTACATTGTTTTTAAAAGATCAACAGAAGCATCAGAACCGTCAAATGCAGGAGGAATTTGTTTTAATACATGCTCTTCCCAAAAATTCTTTTCAATATCTATGAGGTATTGAATTAGCTCCTCGTCACGTTCCACTTTTTTATAAACGAATTTGTTCCCACCGATTAAGACGGCTATGTGCCATGCTACATACCCTGTGACAGCCATGTAGTGTTGACACTGTAGTAAATAAGAGGCTGGGATTTCTTCTCCTTCCCATAGGTCCTTAAGGTATTCAGAAGCCGTTTTGCATTCAAGACCCTCTCTTGCTCCAACAATCAATCTGTCCACATTAGCTAACATAAAATGATGTTCAGGATGTTTAAGGATGGCGTTCCTTCTACGAACCTTTAAGCCAGTACGCTTTGAAAACTCTTGAGCAACAATATCCTCCATCATATTGCCCCAATATGCAGCCTCCCCTGCCTTATCTTCATCAGGTGCCTGTCCAGTCTTATCTAAATAAACACCTATTGGCGACTTCCATTTATTAAGGCCAGCGATAGCAGCTGCATCTGATCCACCGATACCAGCTTTACGAGCTTTTAACCATTCTTCACGAGACATATCAACTGTTAGCGTTAAGACTTGTGCTTGCATTCTAATCCTCCCTTTACCGCATCAATAGATTGTGATAGTATGACGGTAATTAAATTGTTTTTTAATTACTACCTCCTGCCGCAAACAGGAGTTTTTTCATTATCCAGCTGTTTTACACATGGACATATTTGCAATGTATTGCTGGCAGCAGTCAGAGTCCTGATGTACCCAACCACCATCAAAATCATAAATGTCGTCACCTTCGTAAATATCTTCATGACACCCTTCGCATTCACCGACAACCTCTGGGTCTTTTTGGTCATTCCAAAGGCGATCAATGACCATTGGGTTTTCAATCATGCTAAATCCTCCCTTTTATTAATTTTTCAAAGATCAATTAGTGCTTTTATTCACACCGTCACGACCAGGAAGTAAGTGAAAAAGTGTGTAGTGGGAAACTCCCTGGCCATGACGGCAGGAACAAAGGTTCTTGCCGCGCTACTCTAAAAATGGTAGAATAGGAATATGTTGTATTGGTTGTTGATTCTGTGCAGTTAGTTAAGTAGCCGCTTAGCTAGCTGCTTTTTCTTTTGTTTTTGACTTCAAAAGCCTGTGCTTTTGCATCAATGTAAGCTGGAGCCATTCGCCTGCTTTGATTCTCATTAAGTCCCCTCCTTTCATCCGTTACAAATCCACCAATCATAATTCCTAGAAACAGAACGAATAGGGTAAAGAAAAAAAATGCTGCTATGTAACCTAGATCCATGTGATCAACCCTCCAACCAATTTAGTAAGCGTCTGAACAACTGTTGTAACATCAACTCCGCATAATACAGCTACTAGCATTTCCGGGGCCTGTGTTGCCTGGAACCACCTAATAGCATCCGATATCTTTAATTCCATCTTGTCGTTTTCAACTTTTGAAATAGTGCTCCTTGGCATAAACATTATTTCTGCTAAGGCTTCCTGACTTAGCCCCGACAATTTTCGTGACTTTTTAAAAATTTGACCCAACTGCATGATCTCCACCCCCCTCCCAAATGTTCTAAATCAGAACATGTTCTTTACTTGAACAGAATTGATGAATAAATAGATTTAAAATTAATATATGAAGGAACTAGCACCGATTTTTTGGCTTGGCGGCTTCTTTCGGTGCAAAACCTCTTTCAAATGGCTACCTTTACGTTTTTTAATAGAATTTCTGCTAGTTTTACTTGACCCTTTCCAGTAATCAGAGTTGTTAACTTTTCTACATCGCCCTCTGTTCTGGTTACAATTGTTGGTTTTACATCAAATAGGCCTTGCTCTATGTAAATCTGTTTAGGGTTGTTATACTCACGGCCTTGTTTGATTAAGTAACCATTTTCACGAAGCCATTCGAACATTTTGTTGCGACCAATCTTAATACCGTGTTTGTCATACATCATCTTTGCAAAAGCACCAATACTAATTGCTCCACTTGAATTAGATACGACTTTACCGAAGTTTGTATAAGGGAGATCAGCTTGTTGCTGGGCAATTACCTTATCTCTTTGTTGTTCAGCTTGCTCACGTAACAATCGCTCTTCTTTTATTGTGGTAAGTAGTTTAATCCCGAAGTCTGGATCATTTAGGATGTTTTCAATAGTCTGTGGGGTTCCATAAATACCGTGTTTTCGTATGGATGGAAGGACTTCTTGCTTCACCCATTTTTTAAACATTTTTGCTTCCAGTTTGCGGCTGGCAAAAATAAGTTCATAAAGACCAGATTCGTTAACGATTGACAATTGTTGCTTTCCCCCAGGGGTGTCGGTAATAGCTACCCCCTTTTCATCTGGTTCAAGTCTAGCTATAGCATCACGACTATTACTGATTTGTAGAATGTTACAAACATCTTTTGCAACGAACCAAGGTTCATCCGTTTGTATTACCATTCGAAGATCTTGGCCGTTAAAATCAAATACTTTTTGCAATTGATTCATTAAATAGCCTCCTTGCTATTAATAGGTTGATTGCTCTTGCAGCCATTCAATTAAAAATTTTTCTGTTTCTCTTGCAGGAAACAACCATTTGCGACCAACTCTGTACTTTTGAAACCTTGGATCAAAGAAGAAATGTTCTTTAACAAAAGGTTCACTCATGCATGTTTGTCGGCAAAGTTCTTTCATGTCCCAGAACACTGTTCTATTAGATATTTCATCAAGATGCTTTTGTAATTCTTCGTGAAACTGTTGTTCAATTTGCCTTTGGTCTATTTGCACACTTAGCAAGGGTGCTACCTCCCTTCTTCTGGCCAATCGCAATTGTCGTTTAGGTAATCCCAATCAACACCTATTGCTTTGCAACTTTGCTGATTTTTATGGCAGCTGGACTATAAGGTTTGTTTGCTTCGATTCGTTTTACAACATAGAGTGAGACCCTTGCTTTGTCGGCTAGTTCTTGTTGCGATAATCCCAATTTTTCTCTTTCTTGTCTCACAAAATCGAACACATACAATGCTATACCTCCCTAGGTAATAGGAATTTGAATAACTTGCTGCTGGCATAGGTGATCAAGTTCTACTTCCAAGCTTTTTAATATTTCTGGAACCTCAGCGTAAGTTACATTGTGGATTGCCAGAGCATTAAGTAGGTCGTTAATGAGTTTTTCTTTTTGTTTAGCGTTCATTGATGAGCTCCTTAGGCTGTTATAGATTTTTTCATTGATATATCCATTTGTTCCTTTAAGGAACATTCATTATTAAAAAAAAGCGTCCATTCAAATTCCAATGTTTTTGCGATTTTTTTTGCAACATCAACACTTGGAGTCTTAGTACCATTTTCAATATGAGTGTAAAAACTTCTTGAAATTTCACTCAATTTGGCTACCTCTTCTTGGGTCAATTTTCTTCGATTGCGGAAACTTTTAAGCCAAATTCGCAAACTATTCACCTCCGTAATGTTCTTTTGAGTAACTTTGTAATTTCATTATAAGTTCCTTTTAGTAACATGTCAACTGGTTTTAAAAATATTTTAATACCAAAAGGAACATTATATTTAAAGTTTCTTTAAGTAACATTATACTAGAGGTAAGAAATATAGAAATGATGTGGTATTTATGGATATATTAGGGAAGAGATTGAAATATTTAAGGGAACTAAAGAAAAAAGAAAATAGTAAATTTACTCAAGGATATATCGCTAAGTTAATCGGGGTCGCTCGACCTACATATACTGCTTATGAAAATGGGACCAAACAACCACCCATTGAAACAGTAAATAAACTAGCAGACCTTTTTGAAGTTACTACTGATTATTTGCAAGGGAGATCTGATTCTCAACACATTCCTGAACTAACCACAAAGGATGAAAAAGACATCGCAAAACGAATGGAAGAAATAAAAAAGGACCTTACTAAGGAAGATGGATTACTGTTCTCTGGAGAACCAATGAGCGAAGAAGCGATTGAATCTTTAATGGAAGCTATGGAACATATAGTCCGTCAAACACAAAGGATTAACAAAAAATATATACCTAAAAAATACAGAAAAGACGATGAACAGTAGGGATTTGGGGCGATTTCGTTGACGTGGATCAAGCACATAGTAAATAAAATAACAAAACAATATCAAACAAACGATCCCTTTGAACTAGCAGCATTAAGGAATATTCATGTAATCCCTTGGAACTTACACCCTGAGATAAAAGGTTTCTATAAGTACGATAAGAAAAATAAATATATTGTTATCAACAACAATCTTGAAGAGAGTGAACAAAGATTCGTTTGCGCACATGAACTAGGTCACTCGCAATTACATCCTAGAGTGAATACTCCCTTCTTACGTAAAAGTACACTACTTTCTAACGATAGGATTGAAAGAGAAGCAAATCGTTTTGCTGTTGAATTGCTTATGCCAGATAAAACGTTTTATGAATATAAGAATACAAGTTTATCAATTTCAGAGATTAGCGAGATGTATGGAGTTCCTAGAGAGGTCTGTCATCTCAAAAAATTTTAACCTAACACAGAACATACATTCTAATCGAGGAGGTAAAGAATGAAGAAACTTTATATTTTATTTCTTGCTACCTGTTTATTTGTTTTATCTGCTTGCAGTGATACAACAAATAACACAACAATTGAACCTATACTGAATGTAGAACAATTTTCTTTGGTAAGTCAGACTTCTATAAAAGAAAATCTAGGTGAACCGAAATCTTATGAGGAAATCAATTTTCAGACACCTTCTACCGGAGCAAATAACCTTTTAACTTATTTGTATTATGACTGGGAAGGCTATTATTCTGAATTTGTATTTGATGATAAGGACCGACTTATCCAGATCAATATATACCCTAATGACAATAAAGAATCGAAGTTTGTTAAAACTTCATTTGAGGACCTTTTGAAACAATTAAGTATTACTCCTGGTAAAAGGATGAAAAAAGCTGCAGACACTGGTTATGCATGGCGCTACCAATCTGTTTCAGATAAGGTAGATGAAGTTTGGTCTATGGGTGATGAGAAAGGATTTGACACTATTAAAATATCATTTGATGTAAGACCGTTTTTATAAATTAAATTAGGAGTGATTTTTGATGAAGAAACTATTCACTGTAATCTTAGGTGCAGGGATACTATTCAGTTTTTCAACAACCGATTTTGCTCATGCAAAAGCAAAGTCATATAAAAACTGTACAGAGCTAAATAAAGATTATAAAGGTGGAGTTGCTGAATCCTCATCTACTAAGAACAAAGGCGGGAAAACAAAATATAAGCCACATGTTTCAAAAGAACTTTACGATGCAAATAAAAGCAAAGACCGTGATAAAGACGGTATTGCATGCGAAAAGTAAAGAATGCCCATTTGGGCTTTTCTTTTCAACGTAAAACAGAACGTACATTCCTTTATTGTAAGGAGGATTAACTATGGCTACATTCCGAAAACGCGGGAACACCTGGGAATATCGAGTTTATTATAAGTGCAAAAGAACTGGTGAAGGTAAACAACTTTCAATGAGTGGGTACAAATCAAAAACCGAGGCCCGTTTAGCTTCAGTTGAAATGGAAGGAAAAATTAAGCGCGGCTTTGATCCCAGCGATGCAAACAAAACATTAAATGAATTTTTCGATTGGTGGTTTGAAACATATAAAAAGGGTGCAGTTTCAATTAACACTGAGAAGAATATTAAAAATGCTATCGAAATGGTTACTAGGAATATTGGATACGCAAAGTTATCAGAACTAGACAGACCTGAGTATCAAAAATTAATTAATAAGGTTGCTCCAGAATACACGAAAAGTACTCTACAACGGATGAATACAACCATTAGAGAAGCTTTTCTTGATGCAAGTGAAGAAGGACTTATTGTTAACAACCCAGCAGCAAGAATTAAATATCCTACCACTTGCAAAAAATCAAAGAAGAAAAATGAAAAGTTTTTGGAATTAGAGGAATATGAAGAACTGATTAAAGTGGCCATTGAAGAATGGACTGAAGAATATGCCCAATACCTTTATATCTCATATATACTAGCCGGAACTGGCGCTAGAATAGGTGAAGTTTGCGCACTACACGTTTCTGACCTTGATTTAGATTCCAAGTCTTTAAATTTCGATAAAACGCTCGTAAGAGAAAATGGAGAATATAAAACGAAAGATACAACGAAAACAGGTGAAACCGGGGAAAGGAAAATCGGTTTAGATGATTTTACGATCAAAAAATTAGAAGATTGGCTCCATATTCGAAAAAAATGGGTGATGAAATTAAAAAAACGTCCTGACTTTTTATTTATTAACCCAATTGGTGATCTTGTGAAAATGCCTAACTATGCAGGCGCTCTAAAAACCTTGTGCAAAAGGAATGGACTTAAGCATATAACTCCTCACATGTTCCGTCATACTCATGAAACCATCATGTGGGAAGCTGGTATATCTGACTTAAATTACATTGGTGGCAGACTAGGTGATATAGACAAAACCATTTTATTAGAAACTTACGGCCATATGTCTAACAGATCCGAATTGCTCAACACCGAAAAGATAAATAATTTTATGAAAGACTGGTCCAAAAGAATAGAGAGCGTAAATTAAGAAATTTACGCTCTCTAGGACAAAACTAGGACAGTCATACTCGATAACTGCTATAAAGTTTGATACATCAATAGTTTAACGCCCTCGGCAGGAATCGAACCCACATCTTAAGAACCGGAATCTCACGTGCTATCCGTTGCACCACGAGGGCATATCGAAATATAGTAAGGCACAATGGGCTTGAATGGACCTAATTTTTGATGCACCTTTTTTTATGCTACGATTACATATTATACGATATTTTTTGGAACTTTGCAAGCCATTATTTGTTTAAAAAACGGTGAAGCGGGTATGATGGATACGAGGGAATTTTTCGAGCAAACGGTGTCGAACGATAACTTTCGGTAATGAAAGTGAATTGTTTGACCTTTATTGACCATCAGTGTATCATAATATTACATAAAGAAAAACATCTTTCGTCTATATGACTTTGAATGTTTACCTTACTTTTAAGGAGGAATTTAAAGATGAACTTAATCCCTACAGTTATTGAACAAACAAACAGGGGAGAGCGTGCGTATGATATTTATTCCCGTCTTTTAAAAGACCGTATTATTATGCTTGGAAGCGCGATTGATGATCATGTGTCGAACTCGATTGTTGCTCAATTGCTATTCCTAGAAGCAGAAAACCCTGAGAAGGATATTACCCTATACATTAACAGCCCAGGTGGAAGCATTACAGCTGGTATGGCGATTTATGACACTATGCAGTACATTAAAGCTGATGTTTCAACAGTATGTATCGGGATGGCAGCTTCTATGGGTGCTTTCCTGCTTGCTGCGGGTGAAAAAGGAAAGCGCTACGTTCTTCCAAATAGTGAAGTCATGATTCACCAACCACTTGGTGGAGCACAAGGTCAGGCAACTGAAATCGAAATTGCTGCAAAACGCATTTTATTCTTGCGTGACAAGCTAAACACGATTCTTTCAGAGCGCACAGGCCAGCCGCTTGAAGTGATCGCTCGAGATACAGACCGCGACAACTTCATGACTGCTGAAAGAGCTCTTGAGTACGGTCTCGTGGATAAAATTATTACTCGTTTAGATGAGAAAAAGGATAAGTAAAACAAAAAAACAACTCGCATTTTTTATGGCGAGTTGTTTTTTATTAATGCTCTTGTTGGATATAGTCAGCAAGCTCTTCAATCGCTTGGGCTTCATCTTTGCCATCGACAATTAATGTAATGACTGTACCTGAACTAACCGCTAGGCTCATTAAGCCCATGATGCTTTTCGCATTTACCTTCTTACCGTCCTTTTCAAGGAAAACATCTGATGAAAACCGGTTTGCTTCCTGAACGAAAAGTGCTGCAGGCCTTGCCTGTAATCCTGTTTTTAATCTTACTTCTACCTGTTTTTCTACCATTTCTCTTCTTCCTCCCCTACAGAATCTTCATTATTATTAAATCGATTCTCCTGCTCTCAATTTATCTGCTATCTCATCTATTTTTCTTAAGCGGTGATTGATGCCTGACTTGCTGATTGTGCCGCCAGAAACCATTTCTCCAAGTTCTTTTAATGTAACATCTTGATACGCGACACGCAGCTCTGCAATTTCTCTTAATTTATCCGGTAAAATATGAAGGCCTATAGTTTCGTCAATGAACCGAATATTTTCCACCTGTCTTAAAGCGGCACCAATGGTTTTGTTTAAGTTCGCTGTTTCACAATTTACGAGACGATTAACTGAATTACGCATATCCCGCACAATACGAATATCTTCAAATCTAAGTAGAGCGTTGTGAGCCCCGATAACTCCCAAGAAATCTGTAATTTTTTCAGCTTCCTTTAAGTATGTGATAAATCCTTTTTTTCTTTCTAGTGTTTTACTATTTAGGCCAAAAGTATTCATCAATTCACAAAGAGAATCATTATGTTCCTTATAAAGTGAAAAAATTTCAAGGTGATAGGACGATGTTTCCGGATTATTCACCGAACCCCCTGCTAAAAAAGCTCCTCGCAAGTAAGAACGCTTACAACATTTCCTTTTAATAAGCTCTTCAGAAATATTATTTGTAAAGACAAATCCTTCGCTAAGGATCTTCAACTCATCCAGAATTTCACTTGCTTGTTCAGACAATCTGACAATGTACACATTATTTTTCTTCAGCCTCATCTTCTTTCGTACAAGAAGCTCAACTTGGACATGAAAATTCTTCTTAATCAAAATATAGATTCTTCTTGCAATCGCTGCATTTTCAGTTTGAATATCGACAATTAACTTTCTGTTAGAAAAGGAAAGGGATCCGTTCATCCGAATAAGTGCTGATAATTCAGCCTTCCCACAGCAATCCTTTACTTCAAGATTCGTTAATTCCTTTTTCGTTTCTGAAGCGAAAGACAACTCCTTCACCCCTATTCTTAGAAAAGCGCAAGAGGCGCTGACCACTAATATTATTTTTTAAGATGTTTTTCTTTTTCATCTATTAGCATAGAGTATAGCATGGATGCCACCTCTTTAGTATCATGACGAATAGCCCCGTCTTTCAGGCAGACAATTTCCCCTGGAATCACTTCGAGCCCTAACTCATGAAGTCTATCTATATCAAAGACGACCGGCTGAGACTTTTCTTCATTATAACGCTCCCGAACCTGAGAGGGAATATCCTCGTTATTCACAAGAATCGTGTTAATGAAAGCACAGCTCATATGATCATAGATGGCCTGAACATGATCGGCCGCAGAATAGTTATAAGTCTCTCCCGCCTGTGTCATTAAATTGCATATATATACCTTTTTTGCTTTTGCACGGCAAACTTCAGCTCCAAGCTTAGGAACGAGAAGATTCGGCAAAATACTTGTATATAAGCTACCAGGCCCAATAATGATTAAATCCGCTTTCCTAATAGCTGAGATCGTTTCAGGAAGAGGTTTAATATGTTTGGGTGTAAGGAATACCTTTTTGATCTTTTTCCCAGAGTACGGGATTTTGGATTCGCCAGAAACGACAGTCCCATCCTCCATTTCAGCATGCAAGACAACGCTTTGATTCGCTGCTGGCAATACCTTGCCCCTTACATTTAAAACTTTGCTCATTTCCTGAATGGCATGAACAAAGTTTCCAGTAATGGAAGTCATAGCTGCCAAAATCAAATTCCCGAGAGAATGTCCCGATAATTCATTTGACGTTGTGAAACGATGCTGAAACATCTCCTCAATTAACGGCTCTACATCAGATAGCGCGGCCAGTACGTTTCGAATATCACCCGGAGGAGGAATATGCAAGTCGTTTCTAAGCCGTCCAGAGCTTCCTCCATCATCGGCAACTGTCACAATTGCAGTGATATCAACGGGATATTGCTTTAATCCCCGCAACAGAACAGGCAATCCAGTCCCCCCGCCAATGATGACGACTCTCGGCTGTCGGTTCGTCTTCATTTTCCATTTTCCTTTCTCCTCTGAATATCACGATGCGTAATTCGCGTATGATAATCATCTTTAAAGTAATTGGCAATGTACTCAGCTAACGCGACAGAACGATGCTGTCCACCTGTACATCCTATCGCAATAACGAGCTGAGCCTTCCCTTCTCTTTTATAATGAGGAAGCATAAAGCTTAGCAGCTCTGTAACCTTCTCAAGAAATTTAGTCGTTTCCGTCCATTTATGAACATAGTTGTAAACTTCTTCATCAAGCCCAGTTTTCGGGCGCATATGATCAATATAATGAGGATTTGGCAGAAATCGAACATCAAAAACAAGATCAGCGTCAATCGGAATACCATGTTTAAAGCCAAATGACATAACATTGACCGTGAACATCGTTGTTTTATTCAAAGAGAATTCCGTTAGAATTTTTTCACGAAGCTCCCTTGGTTTTAACTGAGTCGTATTATAAATAATTTGTGCTCTACCTTTTAACTCCTCCAATAGGTTGCGTTCAAGCTTAATTCCTTCTAGAGGCAATCCTGAAGGAGCAAGAGGGTGAAATCTACGAGTTTCTTTATACCTTCGCACTAATGTCGAATCATCCGCATCTAAAAAAAGAATTTGCGGGGTTACCCATGAGGTTTCAGAAAGATCATCGAGTGCTTTAAACAGGTGATCAAAAAATTCACGCCCTCGTAAGTCCATGACTAACGCTACCTTATTCATTTTATTCCCTGAATCTTTCATAAGTTCAAGAAATTTTGGCAGCAGCGTTGGCGGCAGATTGTCAACACAGAAAAAACCAAGATCCTCAAAGCTTTGGATTGCCACCGTTTTTCCTGCACCTGACATCCCTGTAATTATCACAATTTGAGTTTCATTCACAGCACCCGTACTCATACTTTTTTCCCCCTGACACGTTCTAACTTAGCTTGGATCTAATCGATAGCTTATCAGCTCAAAATCTGGTGTATAGGTGAAAGTCCCGTAAATAATACCTTTTCCATGAATCATATATTCAAGAATATGGCTATCACCTGCGGCCATTGGCAGGTTCTTAATTTCCTCAAACGGATGCCAAAGAATTTTCCCCTCTTCGGACTCATCCACATTCAAGCCATCTGCTTCCGTTGCCAAAAAGGTAAACATCATCCATTCCGATAGAACCCTGTCTCCTTCTTTCATGATAAAGGTGAAAATTCCCTTTATATTCGGGTTACGTAAATAAATGCCTGTTTCCTCTCTATATTCACGAATGCAGGAGTCCCGAACCGATTCCCCCGGCTCCATCTTCCCGCCGGGAGCTACCCACCAGCCTCGTCTCGGCTTTTGCAATAACAGCACTTGATTATCCTTAATTAACACACAGTTGGTGACTCGCTGCATCATTATTCACCTCATTTTTTCCGTTATGACTTCCTCAGGTTACTTTCATCAGCATATGTCACTTCATTATACTATTTTTGTTATACGGTAACAACGAATTGAAAGTTTCAACATATGGAAGAAAACATGATTTTAACAAAAAAAAAGAGCACAGACGTATCTGTGCTTAAAAGGGTTATATCTTTAAAAGGGGGTCAATTTCTATATCTATAATAACTGATTTTTATTTCACTATTGTTACAGGAAAATTAAAACAGAGTTACTTTTTGTTAAGGTTTTCCTTTATGCAGTTTTCTAATTTACTTAGTTTGTTTTTGGAGAAGTCATTTATTGGACAGGTTTTCTGTTTTTCTCTGTTTCCTCTCCAATAAACTCTTTTTGTTGGACAGTTTTCTGTTTTCTCACGTTTCCTATCCAATAAACTCTTCTTGTTGGACAGGTTTTCT